>NZ_JBFUBG010000049.1:0-44850 GCF_056405875.1 Rhizobium sp. P1_E6
GGGTATTGCGGCTCGCCAGAGGTCTCCTGTCTCCTGTCTCCATCATGTGTCAAAACCTCGTCTTGTGGAGATCGAATAATTGTAGATTGCAGCATACGTCGTCGACACCAGCAGCGGCAGCGCGATGGTCCGGAGTATCTCCGGTGTGCCGCTCGCCGCGTGGATCGCCGCGAGAATGCTGGCCGAGCCAAGGCAGGCGATCAGCGGTGGCGCCCAAAATCGTGCTGAACCGCTGAAGCGGCTGGAAAGCCAGTCAATCACCGATTTCAGGAAAAGCGTCAGGCAGGCGGATATCGTCCCCTGCACAAGACCGGCATAGAGCGGCGCTGGCATGGTATGAACGCGATTGGCGAAGACGGCCCAGCTGCCCATCGCCAGAAAAGCGAACAGGACGTGTACCACACCGCTGCGCAACAGACGTTGCAGGACAACAGGCATCAGAGCGACCACCAGTAACGGGTAAGATGGAAGAAGATGGGTGCCGAGAAGACGACGGAATCCAGTCTGTCGATCAATCCGCCATGGCCCTCGATGAGATTGCCCCAGTCCTTGACACCGCGGTCGCGTTTGATCGCCGACATGACCAGGCCACCGAAGAAGCCCATCAGGGTGATGACCAAGGCGAGCAGCCCCGCCTGAAGCGGGGCAAATGGTGTAATCCACCAAAGGCCTGTCCCAATCAGCGTCGCGCTTATGATCCCACCGACAAAGCCTTCGACCGTTTTCGATGGCGACAGTCTTGGCGCAATCTTCGTGTGCCCGAACAGTTTGCCCCAGACATATTGCAGGACATCGCTAAGCTGGACGACGATGACCAGAAAGGCGATCAGCAGCACATTGCGCCCCTCATATCCCGGTATCTTCAAGGTCAGCAGTGCAGGTACATGGGAAGCGCAGAAGACACAGATCATCAGGGCCCACTGTACCTCCGCGATGCGAACGAGAAAGCGCTCCGTATCGCCTCGGAGTACCGAGATGATCGGCATCAGCAGGAAGGCATAGACGGGGATGAAGATCGAAAAGATGCCGTATTGTTCAGCCCAGAGCAGAAAATACTGGATCGGAACGACGACGAAGAAGGCTGCCGCAAGCGCCCAATGATCCGCCCTTCGGGTATTGATGAGGGTTACGAATTCGCGAAGTGCTGCGAATGAACAGAAGCCAAACAGGATCAAGACGCCGATACGGCCCGCTATGAAAGCGATGCCGATCAGGATGACCATGACCCACCAGGCCTTGATCCGCGCGTTGAGGTTTTCGACAGCTGCGTTCGAACCATTCGGCGAGAGGCGTTGTTGCAATATGTAACCGATGACTGACGCAACGATGAGCACGCCGAAGATTCCGGCTACGAGCGTCATAAGATCGGAATTCGCGCCACTCATTCCCCACCGCCTACAGTGTTCGGAGACAGAGCCAGGAGAGCGGCCTGCATCCGTTCAAGAAAAACATCCCTGTCTTCACCCGGCGCGATCTGCAAAGCGCTGCCGAAGGTCACAGTGCAGATCAGCGGTATCGGAACGATCTCACCCTTTGGCATGACGCGGTTCAGATTGCTGATCCAGACCGGCACTAGATCGACATCAGGGCGCGCCACGGCCAGATGGAAAATGCCGCTTTTGAACGGAAGGAGCCGGGCATCGGACTGGTTTCGCGTACCCTCAGGGAAGAGAATGAGGGACGAACCGTCATCGATGGCCGAGGCCATCTGCGTAACGGGATCTTCCGTCCGCTTGTCCCGATCCCTCGCGATCAGCACCGCATTGAAGACATCGCTGCCGATGAAGCGATTGAGCCAGGATTTCAGCCAATATTCGGCCCCTGCCACCGGACGAGCCCGATGACGCAGTCTTGGCGGCAATACCGTCCAGACCAGAACGAAATCGCCGTGACTGGAGTGGTTGGCATAATAAACGCAGGGGCGGGAAGGCAGCCCTCCCTCGGGCCACACGGCGCGGACCGCCGTGACCGCGCGGGCGAACAGTACGATGACCGTCGCCGCGGCTTTTGTAAGCAATGCCTTCATTCACCACTCTGTCGATGTTAGCCGGGTCACTAGTCGAAACTCTAGCATCGTCATCGGCGGAAGGAAGGAGCTTTGCAGGTTTTCAACCGAAAGGAGTAGTCGGGTCGTCGGGCTCCGGCCGAAGCCGGTGGAGATCGAGAAGGCCACTCAGTTGCCGCTGCTCAGACCCGAGGCGTCGTGTACATAATCATGAACTGATGAAACGACCGTAAATTGCGCGATTGGTTGTTGAAACTCATTTATCACTGGATATTCAATACCCAACTGAGACCAAACTGCGTTTGAGCACCCAGTCAGCGATAAGGGGCGACATGACCGTCAAGAGTGCTTTGACGACATTCCACATGCCATCGCAGCTCTCGAACGGTGAGACCAATCCAAGCTCTGCCGAGCCGGGAACAGTCGCTCTACTCCGGAGGCGTGTCTTCGACATGCTGAGTTGTCCCGTTTAGCGGCTGCAGCCAAGGTTCGCGCCTCTTCGTCCAGACCTCAATTTCCGGAAGGAGTCGGGCAGGCGCAGCGTCAAGCGAGCCCAAGCGTATCTCGACGTCGTTATCGTTCAGGCAGAACAGCCTGCTGCCGCATCGAGGGCAGAAGCTGCGCCCCTTGTAGGTCTCGATATGGCCGGAAAATAAGAATGCGTCGCGTGACCAGTGGGCGAAGGATGTGAAGGACGATCCGCTTTCTTTCCGACAATCAGCGCAGTGGCAAAGACCGATGCGATATGGCTCTCCCGCCACCTGATATCGAACCGCGCCACACAGGCAGCCGCCATGACGAGCCATGGTTTCCTCCATTGTCGTTTTCCGTCTGTAATCAATAGAACCGATTTCGCCGAAGGAAGGTTCACTTGGCGCTCGATGCGAATGCTTAAAGACGCCTTTGAGGTACCGTCCGTGTGCAGATCGGGCCCTGCCTTGGTCCACGTCGACTTTGCGGCGGAAGCAGATCACTCGAGTTGTCTCGCCGGGCTGTCCATCTATGACACGCTAAGGACCATCAGCTCATTTCAAGGCTTGCTCTGCTTCGGCCCCGTAGGAAACAACGCAGTTCCTTCCTCTTTTCTTGGCAAGGTAGAGAGCCGCGTCAGCCTGGCGTTGAAGGTCTTCCGCCGACGCCCCGGCACCGTCTCGCGTCGCTGTCGCTACTCCAATGCTCACGGTGATATAAGGGATGACGTGAGATGTCGGATTCGGAAGAGAGGCAGCTTCCACACGTCCTCGGATTGTCTCAGCGACTGCCCTGGCAGCCTCTTCATGGGCGCCTGGAAGAAGAACAAGAAATTCCTCACCTCCGTAGCGAGCGACCTGATCCCGCTCATCTCTCATGCTGCTCTGAATAATGCCGGCAACCTTGACCAGGCACCGATCGCCCTCGGAATGACCGAGATTATCGTTGAGCTTCTTGAAGTCGTCGATATCGCACATCAGCATCGCGACACCGTTGTTTGGGCTATGATCGTCGTTCCAACAACGCTGCAGCGCGTCCATCATCGAACGTCTGTTCGCGACACCTGTCAACGGATCTGTTCGCGCAAGCAGTTCGAGGCGGGCATTTGCATCAGTCAGGTCCGCGAGGCGATTTCGATCCCGCAGCTCGAGCAGGAAAGTCTTCTGGGCAAGGATTGTTGCTGTGCGGCGCGCCATCAGGGTTGCAGCCACGCCGCTTGTGAAAAACAGTGTTCCCGCAATTGCACTACCCACGCCGATGTCCGGATTTCGCAGCTGAAACACGAGGTAGATGCCCAAGGCGTAGGCACCAATCGTGATGGTCCAGCTTAATGGGACAGGGAATATAACGATGGCGGTGACGGCCACAAACAGCATGATCGTGAGGTGCCGTTCATAAAACTCGCCACCAGTGTTGACGCCTACCAACGCCACGGACAGTAGAATCAGGAAAACCCCAGAAATAAGGAAAGCGCCCTGTTGCCACGGGGACAGCGGCTTTCGAAAAGCTATCGCCGTGACGATCGCAGCGGGGGGAAGGATAGATGCTGGAAGCAGCATTGGCTCAACAGTCTCGATCGAAAGCAGGACGGCGTTGAGGCTCAAGGTCAGGACATCGAGCACGATAACCCAGACCATCCATGCGCGGATGATTTTTGAAGCCTGCGGCCAGGAGCGCTCGCGAAAAAGATAAGCTAGCTCACCATCGAGGTGGATATCACGCGTGCGCCCACCCAATTGGCGCTCGACTTCCTGCACAACGGCTGCGTTCAGCCTTTGCAGAGGCTTGCGTGGGGCTGCTCTGACCGATCTGCCATCGACTGTTGTTTGCGCCGCGTCCATATCGGAGATCTAGGGAGGAGGTGACCGCCGACAAGGCGATGTGCGCCTTCGGCCGGCAAGAGGCGCCCGTGGCCTAAAGAAGTCTCCTCACGATCTGCAAACCTGTATCAGATCGGGGTGACGGGCTCTCGCCAGTCCGCCAGCCAAATTGTGTCGTTTTCGCATCACTTTCGATAAGGTTGTAAAAAACCGGTTGGCAATGGCGAATTGGTTCGGTACAAAACGCTCACCGCTTTAGATCGAACATAAGGGAGGCGTTGCATGACACCAGCAATCATCGAAACCTTCCCGCGTGGGATGTCCCGACACTAGGTCATTTCCATTCGCGGCCCGCCTCGAGGGCGCGACATGCGGTTTTCTCTTCCTTCATAGCCCGATTGATCTGACGGGATCATTTCGTCTCCCGTTCGGGCTGTGCCATCTAACTCTCGATTTTGAGGACCGGTTGCCGAAACACGGGGCCGGGCTGGTTAAAATGACTCGCAAGAAGCTCGATTTCCGCGCCGATGCCTATCGCCACGTGCTCGGCTTTGTTTTTCATCATTGGAGCCATCGGCCGGCATTGGTCGGCATCATCATTGTGCTGGTGATTGCCAGTACGTTGGCCGAAGTCATGGTGCCGGTGTTTTCCGGCAGGATCGTCGATGCCATTGCCGGCAGCAATGCAGCTGATAGTGCGTTCCGCGCCTTTGTCATCGTCGTCGTTCTGGGCCTGACCAGTGTGGTACTGCGTTGGTTCATTTTCAATGGCATCATCCGGCTGACACTGCGCATCATGGCGGATGTGGTCAATAACGGCTTCCACAAGGTGCAGCGGTTCTCGACCGACTGGCACGCCAATAGCTTTGCCRGTTCGACGGTGCGCAAGATCACCCGCGGCATGTGGGCGCTTGACTCGCTCAACGACCTGCTGCTGGTAGCCCTGTTGCCGTCCATCGTCATGCTCGTGGGCGCCAGTATCGTGCTGGGCAGTTACTGGCCGATCATGGGTCTGATCGTTGGGGCGGGGTCGCTGATTTATATCGGCGTAACCGTGGCGCTTTCAATGGGCTTCGTGTCACCGGCGGCGAGGCTTGCCAATGCCTGGGACACCAAGCTGGGCGGTGCGCTGGCGGATGCCATAAGCTGCAATGCGGTGGTCAAAGCCTTCGGCGCTGAAAGCCGCGAAGAGGCCCGCTTGCGCCACGTGCTGGCCAAATGGGACAGCCGCACGCGACGGACATGGAAGCGCGGCACATCGAGCGGCACGATCCAGGGCTTCATGATGGTTTCCATGCAGGCAGGTATTCTGGGCACGGGCCTGATCATGTGGCAGCAGGGGCTGGCGACGGCTGGCGATATCACATTCGTGCTGGCAATGTTCTTCGTTCTGCAAGGCTATCTGCGCAATGTAGGCCAGGACATCCGCAATCTGCAACGTGCCGTCAACGACATGGAAGAACTGGTGCTGCTCGACAAGATGCCGCTGGGCATCGAGGACAAACCGCACGCCACGTCTATCAAGATTGGCGAGGGCGAGATTGTCTTCGATCGCGTCACCTTCCAATATGGCGCGCATCCCACCCCGCTTTATGAGGACTTTTCGGTCACCATCAAGCCGGGCGAGCGCGTGGGCCTGGTGGGGCATTCGGGCTCGGGCAAGACGACATTCGTCAAGCTCATCCAGCGCCTCCACGACGTGACGTCGGGCTCGATCCGCATCGACGGACAGGATATCGCAGGGGTCAAGCAATCAAGCCTGCGCGGCCAGATCGCCATCGTGCAGCAGGAACCCATCCTGTTTCACCGCACGCTGGCGGAAAACATCGCCTATGGTCGACCGGCCGCCTCGCGCCGCGAGATCGAGTACGCGGCGAAACAGGCCAGTGCGCACGACTTCATTATGAACCTTCCCAAGGGTTATGAGACGATGGTGGGGGAACGCGGCGTCAAGTTGTCAGGCGGCGAGCGGCAGCGTGTCGCCATTGCCCGTGCCTTCCTGGCTGATGCGCCGGTGCTGATCCTGGACGAGGCGACGTCGAGCCTCGACAGCGAGAGCGAAGTGCAGATTCAGCAGGCCATGGAACGCCTGATGGACGGCCGCACGACGCTGGTGATCGCGCATCGGCTGTCCACGGTGCGGGCGCTGGACCGGCTGCTGGTCTTCGACAAAGGGAAGATTGTTGAAGAGGGCGACCATCAAGCGCTGATCCGGCTTAAGGAAGGCATCTATCGCCGGTTGTTCGAGCGGCAGGCGCTGGAGTTGACCAAGGGTCTGGTGGCTTGATGACCCACCACTGAACTTTCATCCGGCGGCGATTGGAGCCCAGGCCCTTTTTGAGCCGCTCCAGGTTTCTGGACCGGCGAAGGCTGGAGTTTTCCGGGGGGGGGTGAGGTACTCATGACGCATCTACCCCCGATATGATTTGGTCCTCCAATGTGTCCAAACGCATTTGCGGGATCCGCGGTCATCATGCCCGACCGCTCGGCCGATACCGGGCAGACGGGTGGAAACGTTGTTCGGCCGCCGAATGGTCTTCAGAGAGCAAGCCGTGTCTGCGTTCAGTTGCCAGACGAATGAGGATGTCAGCGACGAGCGACACATCACGCTCGAACATGTCCTTCAGGTCGGCCACGCGCCTCTTCGACCGTCATTCGCCCCGAGGAAAACGCTGATTCTCCTCCAGCACGTTGAGGTCCATATGATTGCGCATGTATCGCTCGGCGGCTTTCTGTAGCGGTTGATAGTCCCAGGGATAGTAAGACCCCTGCCGCAACGCGGGATAGACGACCCAGCGACGCGCCTGGCTTTCTCGAACCGCCGCATCGAAACCTGCAAGGTCCCAGCGTAGCTTTACTTGACTGAGAAGCGCTTCCAGCGTCTGCGCATAGGCCGGATCGCCGGCTAGATCGACCAGTTCGTGCGGATCGGCCTGAAGATCGTATAGCAAAGGCGGATCCTTCTCGCAGACCGTGAGTTTGAAGCGCCCATCGCGAATTCCCACAAGCGGTGCAATCGATCCTTCGGCCGCATATTCCATCAAAACCGGACCGCGGGCGTTCGTGCCGTTCACCAGTTGTGCCAGATCTTCGCCATCCGTCCATTTCGCAATCGCCGAGATATCAAGACCGGCAAGACCGGCAAGCGTCGGCGTGACGTCGAGCGTGGAGACCGCCTGATCGACCAAGGCGGGCTGCCAGCCGGGCGCCGAAATCATCAGCGGCACACGCGCGGAGCCGTCGAAGAAGCACATCTTGAACCACAGTCCGCGCTCGCCCAGCATGTCGCCGTGGTCAGAGACGAACAGGATGACGGTGTTGTCGCGCATCCGCGTGCGCTCCAGCACGCCGAGGATTTCTCCGACCTTCTCGTCGACATAGGAGATATTGGCGAAGTAACCGCGCCTCGCCCGCCGGACCTGTTCGGCGGTGATATCGAAGGCCCCGTTGTCGCAGGCCTCGAGCAGGCGTTTCGAATGCGGATCCATCTCGTCGAACGGCAGTGCCGAAACCGTTGGGTCGAGAGCCGGGCAGTCCTCGTAGAGATCCCAGAATTTGCGCCTGGCCACATAGGGATCGTGAGGATGGGTGAAGCTGACGGTCAGGCACCAGGGACGCTCGTCTTGGCGGCGCGACAGGTCGTAGAGCTTTCGGCTGGCGTTGTAGGCGACCTCGTCGTCATATTCCAACTGGTTGGTGATTTCCGCAACGCCAGCGCCGGTGACCGAGCCGAGATTATGATACCACCAGTCGATACGCTCTCCAGGCTTGCGGTAATCGGGCGTCCAGCCGAAATCTGCCGGGTAGATATCGGTCGTCAGGCGTTCCTCGAAGCCGTGCAGCTGGTCGGGGCCAACGAAATGCATCTTGCCCGACAGGCTGGTGTGATAGCCGGCGGATCTGAGATGATGCGCATAAGTCGGAATGTCGGAGGCAAATTCAGCCGCGTTGTCGTAGACACGCGTTCGGCTCGGCAGCTGGCCCGACATGAAGGAGGCGCGCGCCGGAGCACAAAGAGGGCTTGCCGTATAGCTATTGGCAAAGCGGACCGAACGTGCCGCGAGTGCCTTGAGATGCGGCGCATGCAGGAAGTCGGCCGGCCCGTCCGGAAACAGCGTGCCGTTGAGCTGATCGACCATGATGATGAGAATATTGGGACGCGCCATGATGTAATCGCTGTTGCTTGTGTTCGTTGGCTTTAAGGGGGAAAGGCCTACGGATGCATCCGCTACCGGTCGACGACCGCCTGACGGAACTGCTTGTAGGCGGCGGGTGCCGGTCTGCTTCGGCTAGCGCCGATCAGATCCATTGTCCTCTTCAGAAACGGCACTGGTCGTCGCATGAGTGATCCTCTCGGCGGCGTGGGTCGCAATTGGCACTTTAACGATAGCCGACCGAGTGACTGCGCACTATCGCCTCGCCGACATCGGTTGTTCCGGACAAGCGCGCGGGTCTGTTTTCCAGCGACAGACTTGCCGGCGACACCAAGGGTCGCGGCAAGACAGGTGTCGTGGCGGAGCGCGTGCATGATGAGGTATTGGCTGGCCGCCGCCTCGACAGCATCTTGCGAGCACGTGGAAGGATCTTCATGCCGACCGCCCGACCGATGCCCACCGAAGAGGGTATTCTGGAGTTTCTGGAGATTTGCGAAGGCTTTTATCCGCCGGACGCGGTCGAAGCATCGATCCAGCAGCAACGGCAATGGTACGATGCGCTCTGCGCGCGGTTTGACCACCTTCTGCCGCAGGGGCTGGTCTATGCCGATGGCATGGTGCTGCGTATACCGATCCGCCGGTATCGGCCGCGGACAATCACGACATCAACCGTTCTCCTTTATCTTCACGGCGGCGGCTTCGTTGTCGGCTCGCTCGAAAGCCATCACTCGATCTGTGCTGAAATCGCAGATTTTGCTGGCGCCGAACTCGTTTCCGTCGATTACCGACTGGCACCCGAATACCGCTGGCCGGCGCAGAGCGAGGATTGCTTCCTCGTGTTGAAACACCTTCTGTCGTCTACCGGCGCCAAGGTCGTCCTGATCGGTGACAGCGCAGGCGCCAATCTCGCGGCGGGGCTGGCCGTACGGGCTTTGCAAGAGGATCTGCCCGGCGTCGCCGGCCAGGTGCTGATCTACCCCGCGCTGGGTGGCGACCTGCAAACGGGTTCCTATGTCGAGATGGCGAATGCGCCGGGCCTGACCACGGCCGACGTCGCTTATTACCGTGACGTCGTAGAAGCTCCGCCGCGTGACCCGGTGGCCGAGCCGCTTCACGCAGCCTCGATCAACGGACTTGCGCCCGCCTTCATCACCGTTGCTCACTTCGATCCCCTGAGAGATGACGGCCGCACCTATGCTGCCCGGCTTGCGGCCGCAGGCATCGAGGTCTGGTTTCGGGAGGAGCCGCAGATGGTGCACGCCTGGTTGCGTGCCCGTCACATGAGTGAGGGCGCCCGGGAGGGATTCCGGGCGGTGCGCGAGGCAGTACGGCTATTTGCCTCGCGCTGAGGACTACATCAGGTCGCGGGCTATCTGCTTTTCGCCAAAGTCCTTCTCGAAGACTTTTAAACCACCTTCATAGGCAGTGACGGTGGCCGCGATGATCCAGTGTGTTGCCGTGCAGCCGATCGAGGCGGTGGCGACCGTGGTGACGGCCCAGCCGGGGCGCTGCATGTCGCAGGTCCAGGTGGACCGCCCCGTCATCGAGCGCGTGTCGTCTGATGCAATCGACCAAATCTCGTCTCGCAGCTGGCGCGTGCTGAGCCCGGTGTCGGGATGCTCGAAGAGGCCGGTATCCTCGCGAATAGCGTATTCGGTCCGGTTGGCTGACAGTTCGCGCGTGACCCGCCTTCTCGTCTCTCCCGGCGCATGCTCGATATATTTCGGCAGCGGATCGGGATTTTCCGGTTCCTTCACGGCAAAAAGCTGATGGTCGCCCAGAAGCGGCAGGGCGAACTCGACCGAAGCGGTGTCGATGACAAGTCCCGGATCGGTTGGCGGTGGCAGGATCATTGGCCAATAGGCCGTCGAAAGCGAAAGGCGGATGCGGTGACTCGTACGAAACCGATAGCCGAAGACATCCAGAAGCAGCCGCACTGTCGTCTGTTTCCCGCGCTCCATGGGCTCCGGTTCGGCATTGCCATTGCGATGGGCAAGATTGAGGACACCGAATGCAACACGCGTTGCCGTACCGTCAGGATGCACGTCCACAAGCCGTGCGCAGATATTGGCGTTTTCGCCCTCGCAACGCAGCGCAAGAGTGAGGACGGGTCGGCCAAGATAGTCCTGATCGTCAGAAAGCGGTGCGGTTTCGAAAACCAGCGAGCCGGCATCATCCCCACGTTGATCCATCGCCATTTCGGCATCCGGTTTCAGCGTGAAATATTCCCCGGAGGCGGTTCCGGTATCGAGCGGCGAACGCAGATAGACGTCATTCGACAATGCCTGCGGGTCCGCCACACCTTCCTCGAGCCTGCCTGACGGTCCGACGTGCAGCGAATGCATCCTGGGTGCATGCCATGCATCCTTCGCGATCCAAAAACCTGGGTCGGCATCGCGGCGTAGTGCAGGCCGTACGGCATCGAGGACATAGGCGCGAAGCTGCGGCGTCTTCTCCGCACCGTTCTCCTCGCCGCGAAGCCAGCGGTTCCACCAGGCGATCGCCTCGCCGTGGAAGTCCGCGCGCGGCTTCGGCCAGGCGAAATGCGGATACTTGTGCACCCAAGGGCCAATCAACGCTTTCGCATCGGTCCCCAACCCCTCGATCGCCATCAATGGCGTATTGCGATAGCCGTCGGCCCAACCGGCAATCACAAGTGCCGGGATCCGGACACTCGAAAAATCTTCGCAAATCGAACCGTGCTGCCAGAAAGCGTCGCGCCGCTGGTGGGTGAGCCACTCCTCCATGAAGAAGGGCTCCTCCCTGAGGCGTTCCAGCCAAATGTCCTTCCAGCGATCGCCGACGACGGCAGGATCTGGCGGGCGGGACTGGTAGCCGAGCATGGTCGCGGCCCAGGAGAGTTGCGCAGAAAGGTGACAGCCGTTCTTGTAATGGATGTCGTCATTATAGCGGTCGACGGTCGAGGCGATCGAAATGACGGCCTTCAGAGCCGGGGGACGAAGCGCTGCGACCTGCAGGCTGTTGAAACCGCCCCAGGAAATGCCCATCATGCCGACCGACCCGTTGCACCACGGCTGGGCGGCGATCCAGGCGATCAGTTCGCAGGCATTGGCAAGCTCAAGCTCGGTATATTCGCCGTCGATCACCCCCTCGGATTCGCCCGAGCCGCGGATATCGACGCGCACTCCGGCAATACCTGCGGCGGCAAAGACCGGATAGGTCGATTCATCGCGCAGGCTCGTGCCATCGCGCTTGCGATAAGGCAAGAATTCGAAGACGGCCGGCACCGGATCGGCGTCTGCTCCATCCGGCATCCAGATGCGCGCGGCAAGGCGCGTTCCGTCCTCAAGTGTGATCCACTGGTTCTCGATCGTCGTGAAGGAGCGTTGGCTCATGGTTCTCCCCGGAAGCAATTGTTCGGGCAGCCAACTGGGATTGGCCGCCTGAATGGTTCAGTTTCCGGCACTTTCCATCCGGCGGGTGGCGAGCACCTTTTCCAGCCAACCGATCTCCATTTCGGGAACGGATTTCAACAGCAGGTCGGTATAGTCGTCGAAGGGCGGCGAGAGCGCCTTCGCCTTCGGGCCGAAGCGCACGAGCCTGCCGCGATGCATCACAGCGACACTATCTGCAATGGCGCGCACGATGGCGATGTCGTGGGTGATGAAGACATAGGAGAGCTTTTCCTCCTCCTGCAGGCGCAGCAGCAGCTTCAGGATACCTTCGGCCACCAGCGGGTCGAGCGCTGAGGTCGGCTCGTCGCAGAGGATGAGCTCGGGTCTCGCGGCAAGGGCGCGTGCGATCGCCACGCGTTGCTTCTGCCCGCCGGAAAGTTCGGCTGGGTAGCGGTTCATGAAGCCGTTTCCCATCTCGATCTGGTCGAGCAGTTCCTTCACCCGGGCAGTCTTCCTGGTGCCGCGCAGGCCGTAGTAGAAGGTCAGCGGCCGGCCGATGATGTCGCGCACGGTCTGGCGCGGGTTCATCGCCGTGTCGGCCATCTGATAGATGAGCTGGATGCGGCGCAGGTCGTCGCGTGGCCGATGCCGGACTTCAGGCGTCAGTGGTTTTCCGGCAAAGGATATCGTACCGGCGGTCGGTGCCAAGAGCCCGGKGATGGCGCGGGCAAGCGTCGACTTTCCCGAGCCAGATTCGCCGACGATTGCCAGCGTCTGTCCCTTTGGGACATGCAGGCTGATATCGTTTAGCACCCTGAAGCCATTGGAATATTCCGCGCTGACGTTTTCGACCTTCAACAGTGTGTCGGACTGGTCAATCGCCTCCTGTCGCAGCGTTTGCCGGACATTGACGAGGGCGCGCGTATAATCCTCCCGCGGTTCTTCGATGATCTGCTTGACGCTGCCATATTCCACGGTTCTGCCGTGCCGCAGCACCATGATGTCATCGGAGATCTGGGCGACGACAGCCAGATCATGGGTGATGTAGAGAGCAGCGGTATGGGTCTCTTCGATCGCATGCTTGATCGCCRCCAGCACGTCGATCTGGGTGGTGACGTCAAGCGCCGTGGTTGGCTCGTCGAAGACGATCAGTTCGGGATTGGAGCAGAGCGCCATCGCCGTCATGGCCCGCTGCAGCTGGCCGCCCGAGACCTGGTGGGGGAAGCGTTCGCCGAAGCTTTCGGGATGGGGAAGGCCAAGCACCTGAAACAAGTAGAGCGCCCGTTTCTTCGCCTCCTGCTTATTCATCAGCCCGTGCTTGACCGAGGCCTCGATCACCTGGTCGCCGAGCCGGTGGGCGGGATTGAAGGCGGCCGCGGCCGACTGTGCGACGTAGCAGACGCGGGCGCCACGGATCTGCCGGATGCCGCCCCTGCCGAGGGTGAGTATATCGCTGCCATCAAGCAGCACCTGGCCACCGGTAATCTCCGCACCGCCGCGACCATAGGCAAGTGCGGAGAGCCCGATCGTAGACTTTCCGGCGCCGGATTCGCCGATGAGGCCGAGCACCCGGCCTTTCTGCACATCAAAGGAAACGCCGTCGACGATAGTCACACGCTTCGGCGCTTCGCCCGGTGGATAGCTGGTGGCTTCGATCTTGAGATTGCGGATGGAAAGAAGATCAGGCATCGCCGCGCCCTCCCTTGAGGCTCGAGGTTCGTTTCAAAAGCCAGTCGACAACCAGGTTGACACAGACGGCAAGCACGGCGATCGCCGTCCCCGGCACGAGGGCGGCCGAAATGCCGAAGATGATGCCGTCCTTATTGTCCTTGACCATGCCGCCCCAGTCGGCCGAAGGCGGCTGGATGCCGAGACCGAGGAAGGACAATGTCGACAGGAACAGGATCGAGAAGGCAAAACGCAGGCCGAACTCGGCAAGCAGCGGCGTCATGGTATTCGGCAGAATCTCCCGGAAGATGATCCAGAGCTTTCCTTCGCCGCGCAGCTTGGCCGCCTCGACGAATTCCATGACCGCGACATCGAGCGCCACGGCACGGCCGAGACGATAGACACGGGTGGAATCGAGGATAGCCATGACGAGGATCAGCACGATGATGTTCTGTGGCAGGACAGCAAGTACCACGAGCGCGAAGATCAGCGTCGGGATCGACATCATCAAGTCGTTGAAACGGGAGAAGATCATGTCGATCATCCCGCGCGAGACGGCTGCCGTGAAGCTCAAGATGACGCCGAGCGAGAAGGAGATGATCGTGGCGGTGAGTGCCACGAAGAGTGTTGTGCGCGCCCCGTAGATCAGCCGAGAGAGGATGTCACGGCCGAGATTGTCGAGGCCGAAGATATATTGCGCGTCCGGCATCTGCCAGACACTGCCGACGACCTCGGTCTCGCCGTGGGGAGCGATGAAGGGCGCAAAGAGCGCGAAGATGAAAGCGACTGCGATGCCGATCATGCCGATCCAGGCGGTGATGGGGATGTCTCTCAATCTCATCGGGGATGCCTCAGCCTGGGATTGGCRATGATGGCGAGGATGTCAGCCAGCATGTTGAGGAAAATGTAGACGGCAGCAAAGATCAGGCCGCAGGCCTGCACCACCGGCATGTCGCGCACGGTGACGGCATCGACCATGTACTGACCCATACCCGGGTAGACGAAGACCACCTCGACCACGACCACACCCACCACAAGATAGGCAAGGTTCAGCGCCACGACGTTGATGATCGGTGCAAGTGCGTTCGGCGCGGCATGCTTGACGATCGAGCGGAATGCAGAAAGCCCCTTCAGTTCTGCCGTTTCCATATAGGCCGACGACATGACGGAGAGAATTGCAGCGCGTGTCATGCGCATCATGTGGGCAAGCACGACGAGCACGAGGGTCGCCGTCGGCAGGGCGATGGCCTTCAGCCGGTCGACGAAGCCCATGCTCTCGTAGACGGTGGCGGGAAAGGTGGCGACGCCGAATTTCACGGCGAAAAACATGATGAGCAGGTAGCCGATGAAGAATTCCGGCAACGAGATCGCCGCAAGCGAAATGATGTTGATGATCTTGTCCGGCAGGCGGTTTCGGAAGTGTACCGAGACCATGCCGAGACCGACGGCAAGCGGAACGGAGATCAGCGCGGCAAATCCCGCAAGGAAGAGCGAGTTGCCGAGCCGCTTGCCTATCTGCTCGCTGACGGAATTCTTGCTGGCCCAGGAGGTGCTGAAATCCCCCTTTACGGCATTTCCGAGCCATTCGACGTAGCGTGTCGTCACCGGCCGATCGAGCCCGAGATCTTTGCGGATATTGGCAACCGCTTGCGGCGTTGCCGACTGGCCGAGATAGGTGGTGGCGAAATCGCCAGGAAGAGCTTCCAGGCCGCCGAAGATAAGGATGGAGACGGCAAAGAGCAGGATGATGCTGAGCACGAAGCGCTCGAGAATGAGGGCAAGCAGTGGAAAACGCTGCCGGAACCTAAGGCCGGGCAGGATATTGCCTGGGATCGGATTGGACATGATGAAGGCCTCGCGCTGAAACGTCAGGAGGACCGCGGGGGGTATCCCACGGTCCTGGCTTCGGTGGAGATCGGAGRGCAGACGCCCTTCGTCAGGCCTCCAGCCAGACGCGTGTCGCGACGTATCCATTCGACATGTCGTTGCCGATGTCGTGGACATAGCCTTTCACCTGTTTGGTGGAGGCGTTCACGAAGTCGTTGAACATCGGCAGGATGACACCGCCCTCGTCGCGGACCATCATCGCCATGGCGCGATAGAGCTCCTTGCGCTTGGCTTCGTCGAGTTCGGAACGGGCCTGAAGCAGCAACTTGTCGAAATCCGGACGCTTGAAGCGGGTGTCGTTCCAGTCGGCCGTCGAAAGGTAGGCGGTGGAATACATCTGGTCCTGCGTCGGACGCCCGCCCCAGTAGGAAGTGGAGAAGGGCTGGACGTTCCAGACGTTCGACCAGTAGCCGTCGCCGGGCTCGCGCTTGACCTCTATCTCGATGCCGGCTTTCTTGCAGCTTTCCTGATAGAGGACGGCAGCATCGACGCCACCCGGGAAGGCGACTTCCGATGTGCGCAGCAGAACCGAGCCGCTATGGCCCGATTTCTTGTAGTGGAAGGCCGCCTTGTCCGGATCATAGGCGCGCTGTTCGATACCCTCGGGAAACAGCGCGTAGGTGCTGTTGATCGGGAAGTCGTTGCCGACCTTGCCGTAACCGCCGAGGATCTTCTGCACCATGGTTTCACGGTCCATGGCGTATTTGAGCGCGAGGCGCAGGTCGTTATTGTCGAACGGTGCCTTGTCGCAATGCATGATGAAGACGTAGTGGCCACGCCCGGCAGTCGAAAGGATTTCGACAGTCGGAGCGCGCTTCAGCAGATCGACAGTCTTCGGATCGACGCGGTTGATGTAGTGCACCTGGCCGGACGAAAGTGCGGCGATGCGCGCCGTGGCATCGTTCATCCCGATGATTTCGACGGAATCGACATAGCCACGATCGGTGCGCCAGTCGTCGGCGTTTTTCTCGAAGGTGGCGCGCACGCCCGCCTCGAAGCTCGTCAGTTTGTAGGGGCCGGTGCCGATCGAGGCGAGCGGATCGTCCGCACCGCCGTTCGGCTGGATGACCAGATGATAGTCGGTCAAAAGCAGCGGCATGTCGGCATTGCCTTCAGACAGCGTCAGAACAAGGTCGGCGCCGTCCGCCTTGATTTCCTTGATCGAGCCGAGAACGCCGAGCGCGCCGGATTCCGATGCCTTGTCAGTATGACGCTTGAGGGTCGCGACCACATCATCGATCGTCAGTTCCTTGCCATTGTGGAACTTGACGCCCTTGCGGATCTTGAAGGTCCAGATCGCCGCATCCTTCGACGGCTCCCAGGATTCGGCAAGCGCCGGCACCGCGGCACCCGTCAGCGGGTCGGATTCAACCAGCATGTCGCCCCAGCAGCGACCGACGCAGAACATGAACTGTGACAGGAATTTCGCCGGATCCTTGGAGTCGGTTGCAGCTCCGCCCTCCAGGCCAAGCTTCAGATGACCGCCGCGCTTCGGTTCGGCGGCTTCGGCACTTTCGGTAAAGAGCTTGTCGGCAACAGCAAGCGTCAGGCCGGCTGCCATGGCACGTCCCAGGAATTCGCGGCGGCTGAGGCCGCCGGCGGTCACCCGGCTTGAGAGATATTTCGTGTAGTCGTTCATTCCCCTTCTCCTTCTTATGGTGCGTTGACTTCGATTTTGGGCATGATCCACGCGCGGTTTCCTCTTCCGTTCGTGGTGCCCGTACGCTTGCGGGAAGACGATGCGGTTGCCGCCGCCTTGTTAGCGTCCTTTCCAGTTAGGGCTTCGTTTCTCGGCGAAAGCCCGTGCGCCTTCCAATTGGTCCTCGCTCGAATAGAGACTGTCGACCGTTGCAAACTGCCGTTTGGTGATTTTGTTCATGGCAGTCTGGAAGGTCGAGCCCTCCGATTCACGCACGATTTCCTTGATTGCCGCATAGACGAGCGGCGGTCCGCTTTCGAGCAGGCGGGCAAGATCCCAGGCCCGCTCCATCAGCTTGTCCGTTGGCAGGATTTCGTTGACGAAACCCCAGCGATGCGCCTCCTGGACGTCAAGCCAGCGGCCGGTCAAAAGCATGTCCATGGCGATATGATAGGGAATGCGCTTCGGCAGCTTCACCGAAGCGGCGTCGGCAACCGTGCCGGAGCGGATTTCCGGAAGGGCGAAGGTCGTATGCTCGGCTGCTAGGATCAGGTCGGCCGAGAGCGCGATCTCCAGCCCGCCGCCGCAACAGATGCCGTTGACAGCACAGATGATCGGCTTGTTGAGATCGCGCAGTTCCTGCAGCCCGCCGAAACCGCCGACACCATAATCGCCGTCGACCGCGTCGCCTGCAGCGGCTGCCTTCAGGTCCCATCCGGCACAGAAGAATTTCTCGCCCGCGCCGGAGATGATCGCCACGCGCAGCGTAGGGTCGTCGCGGAAATCACGGAATATCAGTCCCATGGCGCGGCTGGTGGCAAGGTCGATGGCATTTGCCTTCGGCCGATCGATGATGACTTCCAGCACTGCGCCAACCTGTCGGGTGCGAATGGGGTCGCTCAACCTATGCTACCTCCTTCGCCGGATCAGGGCATCGACTGCGGCAACGCCGCGACTTTCGGGAAGAACCAACAATGGATTAATGTCCAGTTCCTCCAGCCGTGCCGCATTCATTACGACATAATCTGCCGCCCGTGCGACAGCCGTTACGGTCGCCTCGAGGTCGCCTCTCGGGCGTCCACGATAGCCATCGATCAGTTTTGCGATCTTCAGGCGTGCAATTGCCTCGGAAATCTCCGCTCTCGTCGTCGGCAACGGCAAAATGACGGAATCCTCCAGCAATTCGACAAAAATCCCGCCGGCGCCAAGCGTCAGTGATAATCCGAAGACCGGGTCTCGGGAGGCGCCGACAATCAGCTCGGCGACGGGTTGGTCAACCATCTGCTCGACCAGAAAACGGCTTGTCGCGGCCATCGCCGATGCGGCATCCGATACGGCCTTTGCATCCTTCAGGTTGAGTGCGACTGCGCCAGCCTCTGTCTTGTGGGCGATGCCCAGAGCTTTCAGGACGACGGGGAAACCGATCCGCTCAGCGCAGTCTGCCGCCTGAAGGGGCGAGCTTGCAATCAGGCCTTTGGGTATCCGAAGGCCGGCGAGGTTGAGTTCGGCCTTGGCATCGGCCTCCGTCAGCGTTTCGATTGCGCCTTCAACGGATGACACATCGAGAAGCGGCAGAGGAGGTGGTTTGCGCCAAGCACGGCCGATACCGGCTGCGACTTCCGCAGCAATCAGGGCTTCATCGATGCCGCAGAAGGGAACGACGCCTTCGGCGATCAGGCGGCTGGCAACGGCTTCCGGCATGGTCTCGGGTAGGGTCGCCAGGATCCCGGCGAGCGCACCTGTCGCAGAGGCGGCGGCAATGACGGCATCCGCCGTCGTCACCCAGTCGGCTGTACTGCACCGGTCGGTGCGGGGAAAATCGAGCACGACGAGATTAAGGGCGTAGCTGCCCTCGAACATGGCAGTGAAAGCCTCTTTCTGGCGCGCAAGATCACCCCACACAAACGTGTGGTAGTCGAGCGGATTGGAGAGTGTCACCATATCGCCAAGTATGCGTCTCAGACGCGGCAATTGCTCGGGTTCGAGGTCCCGGAACGTGACGGCGCGCCCGATTGCGGCATCCGCCATCAACGAGGCCTCGCCACCCGAACAGCTCATCGAGGAGATTGAAGGGCCTGGCAGCGGGCCGGCGACATGCAGGAGCTTGAGTGTTTCAAGCAGCGCCGGCAGCGTTTCGACGCGACCCAGGCCTAGGCGGGCAAGCACCGCATCGGCCAGTGCATCGC
This sequence comes from Rhizobium sp. P1_E6, assembly GCF_056405875.1. Lineage (NCBI taxonomy): Bacteria > Pseudomonadati > Pseudomonadota > Alphaproteobacteria > Hyphomicrobiales > Rhizobiaceae > Rhizobium > Rhizobium sp. P1_E6. Next base: position 19,187 of record NZ_JBFUBG010000049.1, read on the forward strand.
CACCGGCAAGCGATGCGGTGTGGGAGAGCGTTGCCTGCCTTGCCTGTTCGGACTTGCCGACTTTCAGCACGACGACAGGCTTTCGCGTCAGGCGGGCGGTAGTGGCGAGCCGTTCGAGCGCTGCTGGATCTCCAAAGCCTTCGATATGCAGGCCAAGCGCCGTCACGCGGGGGTCGGAAAGCAGGCCACAGGCGACGTCGGACAGCGAAGTTTGCGCCTGGTTGCCTGCCGTTACGACATAGGCGATCGGCAGACCACGTGTCTGCATGGTCAGGTTGAGCGCTATATTCGACGATTGGGTCAGGATCGCCACGCCGCGATCGACACGCGCCATGCCGTGCTGGTCGGGCCAGAGCAGCGCGCCGTCGAGGCCGTTGATGAAGCCGTAGCAGTTCGGCCCAAGGATCGGCATATCGCCTGCAGCGGCAATCAGCGCCTTTTGCAGGTCGGCGCCATCGGCAAGTTCCGCCACGGCCTCGCTGAAGCCCGAGGCATAACAGACTGCGCCGCCGGCGCCAGCCGCCGACAGGCTGCGGACGATCTCGATGGTCAATGTTCTGTTGACGCCGACGAAGGCCGCGTCTGGCGGAGAGGGCAGTTCGGAAACGTTCTTGTAACAGCGCCGTCCGAGGACCTCGTCGAGCGTCGGATGAACGGGCCAGATCTCACCCGCAAACCCCATCCGGTCGCACTGTTCGATCACCCGGCGCGCCTCACGGCCACCGAAGACGGCGATCGTTTGTGGTCTGAACAGGCGCTCGAGCGGGCGGGACGTCATCGGCTACGCTCCCAGAGGCCGCAGGAGATCGCGGCTGATGATATGCCGCTGGATCTCCGATGTGCCGTCCCAGATGCGCTCGACACGTGCATCACGCCAGAAGCGGGCGAGCGGCAGGTCGTCCATCAGGCCCATGCCGCCATAGATCTGGATCGTCTCATCCGTGACGCGGGCAAGCATTTCAGAGGCGTAGAGCTTGGCCGACGCGATTTCGCGATCGGAGGACAGGCCGGCATCCAGGCGCCATGCCGCCGAAAGCGTCAGCCAGTCGGCTGCGTCGATCTCCGTGATCATGTCGGCAAGCTTGAAGGAGACGCCCTGGTTGGCGCCGATCGGCCTGCCGAACTGCTTGCGCTCGGCGGCATAGGACAAAGCCATGTCGAAGACGCGGCGCGCCCGGCCGACGCAGGTGGCGGCGACCGTCAGCCGCGTGCCATAGAGCCACTGGTTGGCAAGCTCGAAACCGCGATGGAGTTCGCCAAGCACCTGGGACTGCGGAATACGGCAGTCGGCAAAGCTCAGGGTACAATTTTGATAGCCGCGGTGGGAGACAGAATCATAGCCTTTGAGAATTTCGAAGCCCGGCGTGCCGCGGTCGACCAGAAATGCGGTGATCTTCTTCTTAAGGCCCTTTGGCGTTTCCTCCTCGCCGGTTGCGGCAAAGACGATGATGAAATCGGCGGCATCGGCATGCGAAATGAAATGCTTGGTGCCATTGAGCACGAAATCGCTGCCGTTGCTGCGAGCGGTGCATTTCATGCCGCGCATGTCGGAGCCGGCATCGGGCTCGGTGATCGCCAACGCGTCGATCTTCTCGCCGCGGACGGCAGGCAGGAGATAGCGTTCGCGCTGCTCCTTATTGCAGGCCATCAGGATGCCAGAGGGACGGCCGAAAAAGACCGTCAGCGCCATTGAGCCGCGGCCAAGCTCACGCTCGACCAGCGTGAAGGTGACATGGTCGAGGCCGGCGCCGCCAGCCTCTTCGGGGAAATTGCAGGCATAGAAACCGAGATCGATGCACTTGCGCCGGATCTCAACGGCGAGATCCGGCGGGACGATGCCGGTGCGCTCGACTTCGTTTTCATACGGATAGATTTCGGTTTCGACGAAGCCGCGGACCGTCTCGACGATCATTTCCTGTTCTTCGCTGAGGCCGAAATCCATGCTGATCTCCTTACCGTTTCGGACCGACATGGCGGCCGGCGCCTTCCGGGGGAGGCAGCGTTGAGTGAGCCGCCGCAATAGCATTCGCCTTGTCGAGCACGTGTGATGGCGCTGGGGTCGCCTTGCCGGCGCCKGTATCGACATGCAGCAGCATCTGCTCGGCAGAGGCGAGCACGGCGCCGCTCTCGGTGTCGCAGATCGTGTGGAAGAGGTGCAGCCGCTTCTCATCGACTGCGAGGATCTGGCATGTCGAATGGATGGCCTGCCCGAGCTTTGCCTCGCCGAGATGGCGGATATGGGTCTCGACCGTATAGTAGCTCTGCCCGGCCTCGACATAGGCAAGATCGACCCCGATCAGGCGCAAGAGCGCGTCGGAGGTGTCGCCAAAGACCTGCAGGTAGCGATGCTCCGTCATATGGCCATTATAGTCGACCCAGGCGGGGCTTACCTTCGTCTCGACGAGCTTCAGGGGCTCTGTAGGATCGGCAGCAGTGGTTTTCCCGCCGCCTGCGGCCCAGAGGGCACGTTCGAAATCCTTCAGCAACTCGCCAGCGCCCCAACCCTTGCCGTCGTTTCCAGCCTTCAGCGCCTGCAGGATGCCGACGAGGTTTTCGTCGCGGATGCGCTCCAGTGCGCGGATTGAAAGGCCGGCAGCCTGTTCGTCGGACTGTTTTCCGATCTTCTCGATCAGCGCTTCGTCGAGATCGACGACGTCGGTAAGCTTCGTCCAAGGCCAGGCAAGGCATGGCCCGAACTGGGCGAGGAAATGGCGCATGCCAGCCTCGCCGCCGGCGATGCGATAGGTCTGGAACAGGCCCATCTGCGCCCAGCGCAGTCCGAAGGAATAGCGGATGACGTCGTCGAGCGTCTCGACGGTGCAGATATCGTCATGGATGAGCCAGAGCGCTTCGCGCCAGAGCGCCTCCAGCAGCCGGTCGCCGACGAAGGCTTCGATCTCCTTTGCGATGTGGACCCCCTTCATGCCGATCGGAGCCAGGCGCTCCATCGCTGCCTCGATGGTCGCTTTCGAGGTCTTCTCGCCGCCGACGATCTCCACCAGCGGCAGCAGATAGACGGGATTATAGGGATGGGCGACGAAGAGGCGTTCGGGATGCTTCATGTCGCGCTGCAGGTCGCTCGGCAGCAGGCCGGAGGTAGACGAGCCGATCAGGGCATCCGGGCGTGCGGCAGCATCGATCTCGCTCAAGACGCGGCGCTTCAAATCGAGCCGTTCCGGCACGCTTTCCTGGATCCAGTCGGCACCGGAGACGGCCTCTTGCAGGGATTTTTCGAAGGTGAGCCTGCCGCGTGGCGGTAGCGGTGCGCCAGTCAGCATCCCATAGGCCTTTTCCGCATTGGCAAGGACCTCGCCGACGATGCGGCTTGCTTCCGGATGCGGGTCGAAGACGCTGACATCAATGCCGGCAAGCAGAAAACGTGCAATCCATCCGCCGCCGATGACGCCGCCGCCGATACAGGCCGCTTTGCTAATCCCTGTCATGTCGTCCTCAGCGCTTCGTCAAATTCAGTTTCTTGCGGACGTCCTCAGGACCGATGATCCGGGCGCCCATGCCTTCGACCACCTGCACGGCCTTTTCGACGAGCTGCGCATTGGTGGCGAGCGCGCCCTTGCCGACATAAAGATTGTCCTCCAGCCCGACCCGGACATTGCCGCCCGCCAGAACCGCGGCGGCCGGATAGGCCATGGCGTTGCGGCCGATCGAAAAGGCCGAGAAAGTCCAGCTGTCGGGCACGTTGTTGACCATTGCCATGAACGTGTTGAGATCGTCAGGAGCACCCCACGGAATGCCCATGCAGAGCTGGATCAATACCGGATCCTCGATCAGGCCCTCTTCGGCGAGCTGCTTTGCAAACCACAGATGGCCGGTGTCGAAGGCTTCGATCTCGGGGCGCACGCCGAGATCGGTCATCTTCTGCGCCATTGCCCGCAGCATGGCGGGCGTGTTGGTCATGACGTAGTCGCCGAGACTGAAGTTCATCGTGCCGCAGTCGAGCGTGCAGATCTCCGGCAGGCATTCGGCGACATGGCTGACGCGCTCGGTTGCCCCTGCCATATCGGTCCCCTCTGTCTTCAAGGGCAGGGGGCTTTCAACGTCTCCGAAAATCAGGTCTCCGCCCATGCCGGCCGTCAGATTGAGGACCACGTCGATATCGGCCGAACGGATGCGGTCGGTAACCTCTTTGTAGAGGTCGTTGCGACGGCTCGCAGCACCGGTTTCCGGATCTCGCACGTGACAATGAACGACTGCCGCCCCAGCCTTGGCGGCGTCGATCGCGGAATCCGCGATCTGCTTGGGAGTAATGGGGACGTGGCTGGATTTCGAAACCGTATCGCCGGCACCGGTGACGGCGCAGGTGATGAAAACATCGCGGTTCATCGCAAGAGGCATGTTTGTCGTTCTCCCTCTTCTTGAGGGCATTACGCGCCAGGAAGGGAGAGGATGCTTTGCATTTTCGGAATTGATCGATACATTATCGGAACGCGAGGGAGGGGAGCGTGCTGGAGCGATCGACGGAACGGCTCGACATCGATCTTCTTGTCCTGCCGGACACCAATCTGATCCTGATTGCCTCGATCATCGAGCCGTTGCGCGGGGCAAACCGCATCTCCGGCAGCGAGCTCTACCGCTGGCGCATCTTCACGCCGGATGGGGCAGCAGTGCCGACGACCAGCCATATCGCCATACCTGCGCATGGGATATTCCAGACGACGACATCAGACACACCGCTCTTCGTGCTGGCGAGCTACAACTGGCGTCAAAGCGCGACGCAAAGCCTGAAGATGCAGCTATCGCAGGCGGCACGCCACCGGACGATGATCGCCGGCATCGAATCCGGCACTTGGCTGCTTGCCGAAGCGTGCCTGCTCGACGGCTTGTCGGCGACCGTCCATTGGGAGGACTACGAGGATTTCGCGCTCGCCTATCCGCAGGTATCGGCCGTCAAGGACCGGTTCGTCATCGACGGCAAGCGGCTGACGACATCAGGCTCGCTGCCGACCGTGGACCTGATGCTGGAGGTCATCCGGCGACGCCAGAGCTATTCGCTGGCGCTCGAGGTCAGCCGGCTGTTCCGCTACGAGCAGCCATCCTTTCACGCCGACGAGGCGCTATCGGCAGGCTTGCGCGTGGACGATCCCCGCGTGGCCCAGGCGGTGCGGTTGATGGAGGACAATATCGAGCAGCCGATCGTGCTGGCGCGGCTTGCACGCAGGGTCGGCATCAGTGCCCGGCACCTGCAGGACCTCTTCCAGGCGTCGATCGGTGCGCCGCCTCATATCCATTATCTTGCTCTGAGACTGAACGCAGCGCGGCGCAGGGTGATCGAGACGACGGCGTCCTTTGCCGACATAGCAGCCTCAACCGGCTTCAATTCGGCCTCCGCCTTTGCGCGAAGCTATCGGGCAAGCTATTCCGAAAGCCCCTCGGAAACGAGGCGACGGCTGAGGCGCCCCGTCAGGCAACCGGAGGCGCGGCCATAGGCTGGAAGGCGTCGCGGATCATCTCGGCAAGTTCGCGAACCGCTTCGCTCGACCGGAACGTATTGCGACGAAGCACGACCTTGGAGGAATCGATCGGCGGGAAGCCGTCCTCCGTCGTCAGTTCCCGGCAGCCGGGCGGGATATTGCTGCGCGACAACGTGGTGACGGCCAGACCGGCCGTCACTGCATTCTTCAGCCCGGAACTGGTATCGGCAATGAAGGCGACCCGGTAGTTGCGTCCGAGCTGGTGCAGCGACTTCAATGCAAACTCGCGACACCAGCTTGAGTCTCTATAGGTGGCGATCGGCAGCGGGTCGATGTCATGCAGCCGGTGGACGATCGAGGTCACCCAGACGGTCGGATCGATGCAGAGTACTTCGCCACTCATCTGATCGCTCCAGTCGAAAACGACGGCGAGATCGAGTTCGTCGCGTTCCAGGGCGGCGATGTTGCGGACGGTATAATCGCAGGAGATCGTGACCTCGACGGCGGGATGGCGCACCGCAAAGGCCGCAAGTGCGGCGGGCAGCACCGTCTGGCTATATTCCTCGGGGATGCCGATGCGGACCGGGCCTCCGAGCGGCTTGCTCCGGATCGTGGCTGCAGCCTCGCTCAAGAGATCGATGACACGTCGGGCATAGGGGACGAGCTGGACGCCTTGACGCGTCAGCACGACGCCTCGGGCGCCACGCTCGAACAGCGTCTCACCGATCGTCTCCTCCAGCTTCTTGATTGCCGCGCTGATTGCGGACTGCGTCCTGCCGACGCGCTGCGCCGCAGCCGAGAAATTGGCAGTCTCGACGACGACGAGGAAGGTTCTGAGAAGATCGCTTTCGACGGGTTCGCGCATGGGCAGCCATAGAAAAATTCGATGGCATTCATCTCTGCTATTCGTTTGTCTGATGTCAATTGCGGGTGCAGAAAGGATACGCGTTGACTTTCCTCCTTCGAGACTAACCTGCGTGACAATTGAACATCCGGCCAGGCACCTCAGTGCCGGCGAGCGCGAGAAGGGTATCCTTCTCGTCATCGGGGCGACACTTGCCTGGAGCGCCAGTGGGGTTTACTCGCGGCTCCTGACGACCRACGTCTGGACGGCAATCGCCTGGCGATCGCTGTTTGGCGGGCTGTTCCTGCTGATCCCCTGCCTATTCCTCGAAGGCGGGATCTCGCGGCGCCAATGGCGTTCGGTCTTGCATCCGTCCGGCCTGGCGATGATTGTCTGCCAGACTGTCAGCCAGGGCTGCTTCATCGGGGCCCTCTACATGACCAGCGTTGCGAATGTGACGATGATCTATTCGACAGCGCCCTTCATCGCCGCCCTGTTCGGATGGATCATCCTTAAGGAGCGGGTTGCTCGGCGAACGATGATTGCAGGTGGCGTTTCGCTATTGGGTGTTGCTGTTATCGTCGCGTCGTCGATCGGTGGCGGCACCGGGGTCGGCGACCTCTTGGCGCTCGGAATGACCGTTTCCTTTGCGCTCGTCATCATCATTCCGCGCATCAATCCCGACGTGCCGAGCCTGCCGCCGACCGTTGTCAGTGCCTTTCTGACCCTCGTCATCTTCGCTCCTTTCGGCTCGGTCGGTTCGCTCGACCTTCACAACTGGATCGTGCTGGCAGCATTCGGCGCCACCAACTTCTCACTCGCGCTTGTCCTCTTTTTGGCCGGGGCAAGACGTATGCCGCCGGCGGAAGCCGCGCTGATCGGAACGATGGAGATTGTATTGACCCCGTTCTGGGTCTGGCTCATGTTTTCCGAACAGCCGCCGGTTGCCACCTTCTTTGGCGGCGCCGTCATCCTTGGCGCCGTGCTCTGGCACACCGCAATCGATTTCGGCCGCAGCCGGCGGGCGCAGGCAGGCTAGAATGCGACGCCTGCCGGATCGTCATTTTTTGCGACATCGGTCAGGATGGCGGTTCGATGGGCCACGTTCATCTAAATGACGAGAGCGGCAATGATCTCCAGAGACCCCCTCCTGCAGCCTTTTCAACTCAAACATCTGACGCTGAAAAACCGCGTCATGTCTACGGCTCACGAGCCGGCTTACTCTGAAAACGGCATGCCGACGGATCGCTATCGGCTTTATCACAGGGAAAAAGCCAGGGGCGGTATTGCGCTTACCATGACGGCGGGATCGGCTATCGTCTCGCAAGATTCACCGGCCTCCTTCGGTAATCTCCATGCCTATCGTGATGAGATCGTGCCCTGGCTGAAGGCGCTCGCCGACGACTGTCATGAATATGGGGCAGCGGTCATGATCCAGCTGACCCATCTGGGCCGCCGCACAGGCTGGAACAAGGGTGACTGGCTGCCGGTGCTGTCAGCCTCGCCGATCCGTGAGCCGGCGCACCGGGCCTTTCCGAAAGAGGCGGAAGACTGGGATATCGAACGCATCGTCGAAGACTATGCCACAGCTGCACAGCGCATGCAGGAAGCCGGCCTCGACGGTATCGAGATCGAGGCCTATGGCCACCTGCTGGACGGCTTCTGGTCACCGGCGACCAATCGGCGCGAAGACGAATTCGGGGGATCGCTCGACAACCGCATGCGTTTTTCCGTGATGGTCACGCAGGCTATCCGCAAGGCCGTCGGACCGGATTTCATCGTCGGCATGCGCCTTGTTGCCGACGAGGACTGGGACAAGGGGCTGTCACGCGAAGAGGGCGTCGAGATCGCCTCACGATTTGCGCGATCCGGTGACATCGATTTTCTCAACATCATCCGCGGTCATATCGACAGCGATGTCGCGCTTAACGAGGTTATTCCGATTCAGGGCATGGCGTCTGCCCCGCATCTGGATTTTGCCGGCGAGGTGAGGGCGATAACCAAGTTCCCTGTCTTTCATGCTGCGCGTATCGCCGACGTGGCAACAGCCCGTCATGCGATTGCCGAGGGAAAGCTCGACATGGTCGGGATGACGCGCGCCCATATCGCCGACCCCCATATCGTGCGCAAGATTGCGGCTGGCGAGGAGGCGCGCATCCGGCCCTGCGTCGGCGCCACCTACTGTCTTGACCGGATCTATGAAGGCGGCGAAGCGCTCTGTATCCACAATGCCGCGACCGGTCGTGAAGGGCAGATTCCCCATGAGATCGCCAAAGCGGAGATCCGCCGCAAGGCCGTCGTGGTCGGTGCAGGACCGGCCGGCCTTGAGGCCGCCCGTGTGCTTGCGGAGCGTGGGCATGCGGTGGACGTTCTGGAAGCGACGGGAAAGGCCGGCGGACAGGTCAATCTTCTCATTCGAAATCCCCGACGCAAGGAGATGATAGGCATTATCGACTGGCGGCTGGCGGAACTGGAGCGGCTGGGTGTTCGCATACACTATGATGTCTACGCAGAGGCAACTAACGTTCTGGATCTTGAGCCCGACCTCGTTGTCATTGCGACCGGTGGTATCGCGCAACAGCCCGAACTCGATGCCGGCGATGAACTTGTAACCTCCTCCTGGGATATCCTTGCCGGCAGCGTCAAGGCGGCCGACACTGTACTCCTCTTCGACGACAATGGCGGACATCCGGGCATGTCGGCAGCTGAAGTGATCGCCAGAAGCGGTGCTGAGCTGGAACTCGTTTCGCCCGAACGCTTTTTCGCCCCGGAGATGGGTGGCATGAACCACGTGCCCTATGCACGGAACTTCGCGGAAAGGAACGTCAGGGTGACCATCAACACGCGTCTCAAATCCGTCCGGCGCGACGGCAACTCCCTCGTCGCGGTGCTCGGATCGGATTTTGACGACGGTGCACAATGGCAGCGGCGCGTCTCCCAGGTCGTTGTCGAACATGGCACGCTTGCCAATGACGGGCTCTATCTTGAGATGAAACCGTTTTCGCGAAATCTCGGTGCGGTGGACTATTCCGCTCTGATCGATCGTCAGCCACCGCTGCCGCAGCGCAACCGCGAGGGGCGTTTCGACCTCGTGCGGATCGGCGACGCGGTTTCCAGCCGCAACATCCATGCCGCCATCTATGATGCTCTGAGGTTATGTTCGTTGTTTTGAGCCTTAGCGACTGGCCTGCTTCCGGCTTTGTTGCCATGTCGATCAAGGGCCGGAACGACGGCAGGCTCTCGGCTCCGATTTTCAGTGCTCGCGAAATTTTAGGGCACGAACGCACCTGGAGCGGATATCGGAAGAACGAATAGCGGCCGGTTCACTGCGTTCCAGCAGCGTGGCGGGAGACATCCAATCGCCTTTCGGCAGCCATCGTCCTCCGCGGGCTCTTCCGGATCTTCAGTTGGCGGAATTGAAACTCGGTTCCGCTGCTTAGTGGGGATTTATGTCGGAGGAGGTGATCCATACCCGTCCGTCATATGCCAGTTCGCCTTCGGCGAACTTGCGATCGGCGATACTCTCATAAAGATGAAGAGACTGAAGGAGCCCTTGCATAACGTCGCCACCAGCAGGCATGGCATCGTCCGTGATGCATACGGCCTGATGCAGGTTTCCTTCCGTCATGATCAGGACAGCGTGACCGCCATAAAGGCGAATTTTACCGGGCACGGTTACGAGCGACATGGCACCCTCCTCGAAAATAGCCGGACAGTATTGCTTCGCTTCCGGGAAACTAGGGAGCTATGGTTAACGAAAGGTTAACGCTTATCAATTCAGCAATCAGGAGACGCTGCCACGGTAAAAGGTTGTAACTCAGTTCGCCGGAGGCTCCTTTCGTTTGATCCTGGGGTTTGCTGAAGGTTGAAAATGGAATGATAAAGGTCGCAAATGCCCGGCTACTGGAGGAAAGGAAGGATTTTCAGAGACATATCGCTCGTGTCCGTGGGGCCGTAGAGGCGCCCGGACTGTAGCTACTTTATCGACGCCGGATCTGAACAGACCTTAAACAATCCCGCTCCAGCGAGGTGCGAAATCATCTGGAGAAATCCCTTCCGCCGTCATCACTGAAACACCTGGTGCGTCTCGACGGGCACGAGGCCGTTGGCGTCGAGATAGAGCACGCGATCGGCCGAAGCCACGGTTTCCAGCCGGTGGGCAACGATGATGCGGGTAACGCCGAGGGCCTTGACCGAGGCGTTGACGCGTGCCTCGTTGGCGACATCCATGTGCGAGGTGCCTTCGTCGAGGAACAGCATCTTCGGCTGGCGGTAGAGGGCACGCGCCAGAAGCACGCGCTGCTTCTGGCCGCCTGACAGGCTGGAACCCATGTCACCGACCAATGTCTCGTATTGCATGGGTGTTGCCATGATCTCGTCGTGGATCGCGGCTGCCTTGGCGGCGGCAATGACGGCGTCCTGGTCCGGGCGCTCGTCGAAGAGGGCGATGTTGTCGGCAATCGAGCCGGCAAAGAGATTGTCGTCCTGCAGTACGGCGGCGATCTGGTTGTGGAAGGATTTGTAGCCGAACTGGCTGAGCGGTATGCCATCGATCAGCACGTCGCCGCTCATCGGTTCCAGAAGCCCGATCATCAGCTTCAACAGCGTGGATTTGCCCGAGCCAGAGGGACCGGTGATGGCGATGTGCTCGCCGGCACCGATCGTCAGGCCGACATCGGAGAGCACCAGCGGATCGGTTGGTGAATAGCGGTAGGAGAGATTCTTGAGCTCGATCGAACCCTTCAGCTCCGTCATCGTGTCCTGGGTCGAGCCGAAGCTGCGGTCGTCCGGTTCCAGTGCGATGTCCGACAGGCGTTCCAGATGCAGGCGTAGCATGAAGAAGGCCGTTGCCTGGTCCACGAGGTTGCCGGTCTTTTCCAGGAACTGGCCCTTGTAGGCGAGATAGGCAAAGACCATGCCGACGCTGAAGCCGCCCTGCATCACAAAGCCTATCGCAAACCAGATCGTCACGATGTTTTCCAGCCCGAAGATCAGAGCATTTGCGGTGTTCTGCCAGATGCCGACGCGCGAGACGCGGATATTGGCGTTGACGGCATCGGTTAGCAGCGTCTGCCACATGCTGTGACGCATGCTTTCCCGGTTATAGAGCCGGAAGGTTTGGATGCCTCGGATCGTCTCGATCAGGGCCGTTTGTTCCTTGCCGTGGGCGATGATGCTGCCTTCCTGCGCGCGGCGCTCCAGCGAGAAGGAAACGAGGCGCACGACGAAATAGAGGAAGAAGGCGGTAATTGCGACCAGCGCCAGCTGGGCGCTGTAGAAGAACATGATGACCAGTGTCGTCAGCGCTAGGACGCCATCGACCAGTGTCGCGGCAATGCCTTCGCTCAGCATTTTCTGGATCGGCGTCACCGATTGAAAGCGCGAGAGGATATCGCCGACCTCACGCTTCTGGAACCAATCGAGCGGCAGGCGAAAGAGCTTGCGGGCAATATTCGCGGCAATACCGAAGCCAAGGGCGGCGCCTGCGGCCAGGATGACGAAGGAGCGCAGAAAGGTTGCGGCGGCATTGAAGATCGTGAAAAGCCCGAAGCCCAACGCCAGCACGCTCAGCAGATCGTGATCGAGCGCCGGTAGCGCCGTGTCGATGCCAATCTGCAGGTAATAGGGTAGTGCCAGCACATAGACCTGGAGCACGAGGCTCAAGACCAGCACCTGCACAAAGGCGCCGGCAAGCCCGGTGATGCGGCTCCAGAGCTGCGACCAGCGCAGCGTCTCGCGCTCGCTCTTCTTCTCAAAGGTTTCGTTGGGCCTGAGCTCCAGTGCCACGCCGGTAAAGCGGCCCGACACTTCCGAGATCTTGAGCCATTCGCTGCGGCCTGCCGGATCGTGGATCAGCACCTTGCCGGCCGAAACCCGTTCGGCCACGACGTAATGGTTCATGTCCCAATGGAGGATGGCGGGAAGCGCCAGATTGGGGATCTGCTCCAGCGGCAGTTTGACGGCGCGCGGCGACAAGCCGATCTGGTCGGCGATCCTGATGAGGCTGGAGAGCGGCGCGCCGCGCAGCGAGGGTGTGAAGCGCCGGCGCATGGTCGCCAGATCAATGCTGCGGCCGTAGAAACCGGCGATCATCGCAACGCAGGCAAGGCCGCATTCGCTGACCTCCGTCTGGCGGATCAGCCGCACGCGGGCGCTGGAGAGAAAGCCTGATTGAAGGACGGCAGTGTTCACGAGGCCTCCCCTAGCGCCGCTGCAGGGCGTAGAGTGGCTCGAACAGCCATTCCAGCAGAGATTGGCGAGCGGTCGCGATGCGGGCCGAAAGCGTCATGCCGGGAAACAGCGCCTGCGGCTTGCCGTAGGCCAGGATATCCTGCCGCTCGAGCTCGATCCTGACGAGATAATTGAGGCTGGCACTGTCAGCGCCGCTGCGCGAAACCGGGCTTTTCGACAGGCTGCTGACATGGCCTCCCACTGTGCCGAAACTCTGGTAGGGGAAGGCGTCGATGGCAAGCCGTACATCCTGCCCAACCTCGACGAAGCCGATGGCGGCATTGGGCACGTCCAGCTGCGCATGCAATACCGCCTGTTCCGGCACGATGCTCATCAGCGGCTGCTGCGGATTGACGGCCTCCCCGATCTTGGCCGTCAGCCCCGATATGGTGCCGGGCACGGCGGCGCGGATGATATAGGCGCGCGACTGCTCGTTGGTCGCCATGCCGCGGTTCACGTCTTCGCGCTGCGCCTCAAGCGACGCCGTCTTCTCATTGGCGCGCGCCTTCACCTGGTCGAGCATGCGCTGAGCGTCGGAGAGATCGGAACGGCGTTCGGACAGAGTGCTTTCGATGACCGACATCTGCTGGCGGCGCTCGGTCAGGGAGTCCTCGCGCAGCAGTACGTCGCGCTGCGCCACGATGCCCTTGCTGACGAGGCCGCGGATGCGCTCCACATCGGCCTCGATCGACTTGATGAGGTCCTGCTGCAGTTCGATCTGGCCGTCGAGCTTGGCAATCTGCGTCTCGAAGCCAGCGATCTGCGCGGAAAACTGCGCCGTCTGCGCTGCCTCGTCGTTCTTCACTTCCTGCAGCTGCTCGTCGATGCTGGCATTCTGGCGCTGCAGCATCTCAGCGACTTTTTTCGAGGCGGATTCGCCGCTGACGAGATAGTCCTCGGAACGCACTGCGATCAGTTCCTGACCCTCGTTCACAGGGTCGCCATCGGCCACCATCATTTGCATGATGACACCGGCGCGGGGTGGGATAACCACTGCAATTCCCTTGTCCGGCAGGATGACGCCGGTGGCCTGGACAATGCGCGAATAGCTTGCCGTCGAGAGGAAGATCACGACGGCCGCAAGCACAACAGCCATCAGATAGCCGGTTAGATGCCAGCCCATCGGTACGGCCATGGAGACCGTTCCCGCCAGCCGCTGGGATTGTCTTTCCAGAGCTTCTCGGCGAAACAGGTTCATCTCAGCGAGGCAGGATCTTTATGGTCGGGTGAGGGCGGAGCAGGATGGCCTGTATGGACATTCACTTGGATTTTCCTCCTCTGACGTCCTTAAGGGAGCTAGGTGAAAAGGAATTTTGGTCAACCTTGAGAGGAAAAATGAAGCTTCCGATGGAAGGAACACCCTTTGGATGATGAGAATGAGGCCGGTGACCGGCCCCATGATCTTGTTAAATTCGAAAGCTCAGGTTTGCCGGGTGAGAAGTTCGTACCCTGTGAAGGCAAAGGAGCATGCCAGAAACACGATGACGGCCAGCGGATAGTTTACCGCCGCTGCCGGATCGCTGAGCTTCGGCAATCCGATCACAGAGGCCGCCGCAATGACTGCGGAAAGACCGACTTCGCTGATGATGATGCGTAGGACTGGGCTCATGGCGACACCCTCAACCTTTACTGGTTTCGGTCCAAAGCGGCGCAAAGTCTTTTTGCTTCACCATGGAGCCGATCAAGTAGCAGATCGGCTCGCCTATCAGGCGGACGATCTTGCCGGAAAACGATCCTTTGCCGCGACGGCCTGCCTGGAATGCGATTTCCTCAGCACGGGCTTTTGCCAGTGGATACATGATCCGCTCTGCGAGTGGGCTGCGCCGCATGAGGCGCACATAGGGGATCGCCCAGTAATGATAGCCGCGAATGGTGGTTTCCGACAGGTTCTCGAAAGTGAACTCGAGATCCGTCCGCCAAAGATCGCGGTCTAGCTTTCCACGCCGATAGAAATGCGTGCAGATCACGCGGCCGCTCGAGTTGCCGCTCCCGGATAATCCGCCGTTGTAGACGCTGTTCCCGGCGCCTGCGGCAAATCCGAATCCGCTGGCTATCCCGGCCTTGCCGAGGCTGCCTGTTGTCGAAAAGGTAGCGCCGGCCGCAGCCGTGCCGCCGATCATGCCGCGATCGACGTGGCCGACCCAGGAGCCGGCGCCGTTGACAGCATCTATTTCAAAGTCTTCGAGGGGAAGGATGTAGTAGTCGTTCGAATTTGCGTTAACGCTCTGAACGTCAGCCATAGGTGCCTCCGAGGTGAACAGAAATCCGCCGTTTCTAGCGAACGAGAACAAGTTTAGAGCAATCACTGCGAGCATCAACCCTTCGTGACCAATGAAATCGACGCGCGCAGCGTGTGTAAATCGTCCTTGATGCGCAATTTTTTCCTATTTCCAATGCCTTGCCAGGGCTGTCCGCCAATCGAATTTTTTTGCCCTTCCCCCAATGCAACCGGCAAGAAAGAGCTCTATTGCACGGGCTCTGGCCAGTTTCGTCTGCCATTTCGCGTAGCCGTGTGCTTCGCCGGAGAAGTAGAGAGCGCTCACCGTGCGACCGGCTTTGCGGAGCGCCATTTCATAGCGCCTGGTCTGCTCGGCGCCGACGATCGGATCGGCTTCGCCTGCCGTCAGCAGGAAGGCGCCCTGGGCACGCTCGACCTGGTTGATCGGCGAAAATTCGTGGAGCGCGCGGGCATCCGCCTCGTTGACGGGCGTGCCGAAATATCGCTCCACCTGGTCGGTGAAAAGCGCCCAGGTGGCGGGGTTGTGTTCCATCTGGAAGGGCAGATCGACGACCGGATAATCGATGATGGCGGCGGCGAAAAGCCCAGGGTCGCGGCTCATGGAGAGCGCGGCGATCATGCCGCCGAAACTTTCGCCCTGGATGGCGATGCGGTCGGGCACGGCAATGTCCTTGTCGATCAGCCATCGTGCGGCATCGGCGAGGTCGTCCTGCATGGTGCGGCCGAACTGGCGGAATCCAAGCGCCTGGAAGCGCTTTCCGAAACCGGTCGAGCCGCGATAATTGACCGAGAGCACGGCATAGCCTCTGCTTGCCAGGAAGGCCTTGTCGCGGTGGTAGCCCCAGTTCTCATGCCGCGCCGGGCCGCCATGGGCGGTGATGACTGCTGGCAACGGTGTTGCGGCCTTTTCCGGCAATGTGAGAATGGCGCTCAACTGCTCGCCGTCGCGTGTGGCGATCTCAACAGGTGTGGTTGCCGTTGTGGGCAGCGCCCGTGGCTTGGGCCCGAGCGGCTGAGTGGCTTTCGCCGCGAGATCGAAGAGCATGGGCCGCGGTTGCTGCGCGTCGAAGGAGACGGAGGCGCCGATGATCCTGCCACTCTTCGACGCGCCGGTAATTTCAAAATCGGCATGCCGGCCAGCGCTGGACAGGAGTTCGGCGAAGGCTTCGCCGCGTTTGGAGATCGGTACGAGCCGTGGAAAGCCGTTGCGGATAACGATAAGGTCGGTCGGCTCTGCAGGGTTGAGACGGATCGCATCGAGGATATCGACAGCGTCGCTGCCGGCGATTGCGGTTTCCCGCCCGGTTGCGGGATCGATGTCGACGAGGGTGATCTTGTCGCGGCCGCGGTTCGACAGCGCCTCGTAGCGGAGGCCATGCGGATCGACATTCCAGATGATCAGCGTTTCCTCGGGTTTCAGTGCMGCAATCTCTTTCCAGCTGTCGTCGGCAAGCCTTGCGATATAGCGCCTGACGCCATCCTCGCCGCGCTCGACGCGCAGGCAGGGCAAAAGATCGGCATCGATCAGCCAGCTTTCCGTGCGCCCGGAATTTTCCTCGAGCAGTTGCCGTGCCGTGCCGTCGGCAAGCGTCGTGTAGAGATCGGTGAAGGCGGGGCTGCGGTCGTGCGAGATGACGGCCTGTCTTGCACCGGCGGCGGACGGCTCCGCGATGATCTGCCAGGTTTGGAAACCCTGCGGCGTGACGTCGATGCGTTCGTTCGGATGTCTGGGGTCCACCTCGAACAGCCGGTCCCCCTCCGTCAGCAACAGCCGGTTGGTGTAGCTGCGCCAGGAGAAATGCAGCAGGGGTCCGGAAAAGCTGGCAAAGGCCTTGGGCGGTTTTGCTGTAATCTCGCCGATGAAAACCGTCGGGTGTCCGCCCTTCGTGCCCCACCAGGCCAGCAGCGTTTCATCGAAGCTTGGTTCATATCCCCAGCTTGCCCCGGGATCGGCGTAAAAGCGGCTGGCTGAAATCAAACGATCACGCTTTCTGACGATGGAGCCAATCGGCCACTTGTGGGTGCGGACCGATCTCTGGTGGCTCCTCGCCTGACGGCGAAGAGCCCGAGTGATCTGAAAAAGGAACTGTCTCAGGCTGTTGCGAGCCTGTAGATGCCGTAGGCTCCGAGGCCTGCCGCTCCGACGGCAAGAGCGCCGACCCCGAAGGTCGATAGACCGACCCCGGCACCGATTGCCGCGGCATAACCCATCGCCCCGCCGCCGGCCAATGCGGCCGCGCCGTCGATATAGCTTCTGACGAAGCCAGTAACGGAAGCGCCGCCGGAAACATGATCGATTTCGCTGTGCGAAAGTTCTTTGATTCCCTTCACTTAACTCACCATTCGTTTGTTTCAGCAAGGTAGTCGAAAGCACAACTGCGCGTAGGAAAAGCTAGTGGCCGGTGGGGGAGAGTCAACCTTCAATGGTTGGTTTTGCCCCACCGCACCGCGGCGGGGGCGAGAGGAATTGCCCGGCAAGACGACTCCCGATCGTTTCCGTCCGGCGCGATATCGCAGTCCGGTCAAACGGCGGATAGGAAGACCATCATTGGTGGTCCGCTTGCGGATGTGCAGCCACGCCCGAGAGGTTAGCGGCGCGAAGCTGCTGATTGGACGATTGATCGGGTGAGAGATTGAGCCATCGTCCTGCCCGTTATCCGCAGCGTTGCAGATTGGCTGGATGCGTAATCATCGAGCTTGCTGGTGAGACCACTGCTTGCCCGTTATTCCAGCGGGACGAACAGGCCGAGCTTGACGTCCCGCAGCACGACATTCGTGTGCATGCGGCGGATCTGTGGGTTTTCCGCCATGATCAGCGCCGCGATGTCGTCATAATGCTCGACGTCGCGGGCGGTGACGATCGCGATCAAATCGACCGCGCCTGTGACGTAATAGACCTGCTGTATATGATCCTGCTTTTCCGCCCAGTG
The DNA here is from genome assembly GCF_056405875.1 of Rhizobium sp. P1_E6. Classification (NCBI taxonomy): domain Bacteria; kingdom Pseudomonadati; phylum Pseudomonadota; class Alphaproteobacteria; order Hyphomicrobiales; family Rhizobiaceae; genus Rhizobium; species Rhizobium sp. P1_E6. The sequence goes on from NZ_JBFUBG010000049.1 coordinate 36,860, forward strand.
GCGGAACTTCGCCAAAGCGTCGTAATTGTCCCGCTCGATTTCCATCCCGACGATGAACACCATCGATGTCCCCGTCGCCTTGCGGTCGACGACGGCCACCTCCGCCTTGATCACCCCGTCCTCGCGCAGCCGCTTCAACCGCCTTTGCACGGCCGAGACAGACAGTCCAACCCGTTCGGCGATCGTTTCGGCTTTCAGCTGGCAGTCGCGCTGAACGATATCGAGAATGTCACGGTCAAAGCGATCCAGTTGTTCCATTGTCCAGTCCAATTGTTGCTGCGGCACTTCACGTATTCTGCCGTATTTGCCGCACGGGGAAGATTATTTTGCACAAAATATGCAGAATGGATGAAAATTGCGCGAAAAAGCCGCGTTATTTTATCATTATCCTTCGCAAATTCAGTTCAACCGGAACCATGCATGTCGGATCAACCCTTTCCTGCTCTTCGTGTCGAAGATCTCCATAAAAGCTTCGGCGCGCAACAGGTTCTCAAGGGCATTTCGACTGAGGCCCACAAGTCCGATGTGATTTCGATCATCGGTTCGTCGGGCTCCGGCAAGAGCACCTTCCTCAGATGCATCAATTTCCTGGAAATGCCGGATCGCGGCCGGATTGCGGTCAACGGCGAGGAGATTTCGCTGAAGATCGGTAGGGGCGGACGGCTGCAGCCGCGCAACTGGCGGCAGATCGAGCGGCTGCGAACCGGGCTGGGGATGGTCTTCCAGAGTTTCAATCTCTGGGCTCATCGGACGGTGCTGGAAAACGTCATCGAGGCGCCGGTGCACGTGATGGGCATTTCGCGGCGCGAGGCTGTCGAAAAGGCCGAGGCCCTGCTCGATAAGGTCGGGCTTTTCGATAAACGCGACGCCTATCCCGCTTTCTTATCCGGTGGTCAGCAACAGCGCGCGGCGATTGCAAGAGCGCTCTGCGTGGACCCTGACGTCATGCTGTTTGACGAGCCGACATCGGCGCTTGATCCGGAGCTGGTCGGCGAGGTTCTCAAGGTCATCCGTGATCTCGCGGAAGAAGGCCGGACCATGCTGATCGTCACGCATGAAATGCGCTTCGCCCGGGATGTGTCGAGCCGTGTTCTCTTCCTGCATCAGGGACGGATAGAGGAGGAAGGCCCGCCTGAGCAAGTATTCGGGGCGCCGGTGAGCGCCCGTTGCCGGGAATTTACCGGTCTCAGCGCCCACTGATGCGCGAACTCTCATCGATAACACAAACCAGGAGAATCCTGCGAATGAAGCTGATCCCCACTCTTGTCGCCGGCGTTGCACTTGCGCTTTCCGCCGTCGCCGCGCAGGCCGAAGTCCGCTTCGGCGTCATGAACGAATCCTATCCGCCCTTCTTCGCCAAGGATGCCTCCGGCCAATGGCAGGGATGGGAGATCGACCTCATGAATGCTGTCTGCGAAGAGTTGAAGGAGAAATGCTCGATCGTCGACATTTCCTGGGATGGCCTCATTCCGGCTCTGCAGAGCAAGAAGTTCGACGTGATCTGGTCGTCGATGTCGAACACCGCGGAACGCTCGAAGGTGATCGACTTCACCGACAAGTACTATAACACGCCGAGCACCCTGATCGGTCCCAAGGACCAGAAGCCGGGCGCCACCGCCGAGGACGTGAAGGGCAAGACCATCGGCATCCAGGTGTCGACGATCCAGTCGGCATATTACAAGAAGTATTTCGCCGGGGCCGCGGAGGAGAAGACCTACCAGACGCTCGACGAGGCTTTTCAGGACCTCGCTTCTGGCCGTATCGACTATGTTTTCGGCGATTCACTGGCGCTTGACGCTTTCCTGAAAAGCGATGGCGGCAAGGATTGCTGCGCCAAGATGGGTGACGTCGCCGACGACAGGGAAATTCTCGGAGCTGGCGTTTCGGGCGGCCTGCGCAAGGAAGACACGGAGCTGAAAGCCAAGCTGAACGCGGCGATATCGGCAGTCCGGACCAGCGGCCAGTATGACGCCATTACCAAGAAATACTTCGATTTCGACATCTACGGCGCAAAGTAAGCAGTCCTGATAATGGCGACCGCGCAACAAGGTATTCTGGACCTGCTGTCTCCCTATCCTCCGGGATGGGGCGGCGTTCTCTTGGCAGGTGCGGTCTCCACGGTCGCCATCTCGGCCTGCGCCTTCGCGATCGGCCTGCTGCTTGGCATGGGCGGCGCGCTTGGAAAGCTTTCGGGCAACCGCGTGCTCCGCTTGCTGCTCGATTTCTATACCACCGTGATCCGCGCTGTTCCGGAGCTGATCCTGATCGTCGGGCTTTACTATGCCGGCACCGATGGCCTCAACCGGCTCCTGGCCGCGTTGGATCTGCCGCCCGTCAATGTGAACGGCTTCGTCGCGGCCGTCGCGGTGCTGGGCTTCGTGCAGGGCGCCTATATGACGGAGGTGCTGCGCGGCGCGATCCTCGCCATTCCCATTGGCCAGATCGAGGCCGCCAAGGCCTTCGGCATGGGGCCGGTGCTGCGGTTCCGCCGGGTCCTGCTGCCGGCGCTCTTGCCGAACGCCCTGCCGGGTCTTGCCAATCTGTGGATGTCGGTCACCAAGGACAGCGCGCTGGTTGCGGTCGTCGGCTATCAGGAACTGGCGCTCGCCACCCGCCTTGCCGGGGCAAGCACCAAGCACTACTTCGTCTTTTTCCTCGCTTCGGCCCTTCTCTACCTCGCCATCACGCTCGTTTCCAACGTCGTCGTCAAACTGATCGAAGGACGGGTACGGCGGGGGCAGCCGCGCCTTGCCTGAGGAACGCGTCTCATGAATTTCACCTGGATCTCTTCCTATTGGCCACTGCTTCTGACGGGCGCCTGGCAGACGGTTTGCCTGCTGGTGATTTCCGTCATATTCGGCTTCGTCATCGCCATCGGCCTCGCCTTCGCGCAGGTCAGCGGCGGCAGGCTGACACGGCTGCTCGCCCGCGGCTACTGCACCTTCTTCCGAGGCACGCCGCTGCTGATACAGCTGTGGCTTCTCTACTATGGGGTGGGATCGCTGCTTCCCATGATCCCCGGCATCCGCCAGAGCCTGTTCTGGCCGGTCTTGCGCGAGGGCTTCTTCTTCGCCGCCGTCAGTTTCACGCTGAACTATGCCGCCTATGAGGCCGAGGTGTTGCGCGGCGCGCTGCTTGCCGTTCCCAAGGGGGAGCTCGAAGCCGGCCGGGCCTTCGGCCTGTCGCCCTGGAAGCTGACCCGGCGCATCTGGCTGCCGCGCGCCATTCGCATCGCCCTGCCGACGATTGCGGGAGAGATCGTCATGCAGCTCAAAGCGACGCCGCTCGCCTTCACGGTGACGGTGATGGACCTCTATGCCGTGGCAAACAAGGTCCGGCAGGACACCCTGCTCGTCTACGAACCGCTGCTGGTAGTCACCCTCTTCTATCTCGCCCTGACCGCAATAATCGCCCGCGTTTTTCGAGGTCTCGAAGCGCAGGTGCCGGTTCGCCGCTAGGCCGACGGAATAGTATCGGCCATGAACGACTGCGCGCACGAACCACGCACACCCAGCCCAATTTATTTTGAAAAGCCCGCAGCCGGTGACGGCGCGACAGCCTGAATGGAGAACCCTTTATGAGCACGACCCGAATTCTCGATGGCGGTATGAGCCGCGAGCTGCTGCGACTGGGCGCGGAATTGAAACAGCCGGAATGGTCGGCACTGGCGCTGATCAACGCGCCGGATATCGTGCGTGAGGTCCATAAGGAATTCATCGCCGCAGGCTCGCAGATCATTACGACGAACAGCTATGCGCTCGTGCCCTTCCATATCGGTGAGGACCGGTTCCAGAGAGAGGGCGCGGCATTGATCCGCCTCGCCGGTCGCCTGGCGCGCGAGGCGGCCGATACCGTCGCGGATCGGAAGGTGCTGGTCGCCGGTTCGCTGCCGCCGATCTTCGGTTCCTATGAGCCGCAGAATTTTCAGCCTTCGCGCGTGCAGGATTATCTCAAAGTGCTCGTCGAAAACCTCAATCCTTTCGTCGATGTATGGCTCGGCGAGACGCTAAGCCTGATCGCCGAGGGCGAGGCCGTCCGCAAGGCGGTGGCGGCAACAGGCAAACCGTTCTGGATCGCATTCACATTGGCGGATGATGAGGCAGACATCGAAAGTGGCGAGCGGAAGCTTCGCTCCGGCGAAAGCGTCGAGGACGCAGCATCCTGGGCAGTGTCATCGGGTGCCGAAGCCTTCCTGTTCAATTGCAGCAAGCCCGAGGTCATGCAGGCGGCCGTAGAGACGGCGGCGCGCGTGTTCCGGAAGGCGGACGTTCACCTCGAAATCGGCGTCTACGCCAATGCCTTCGAGGGGGAGCAGGGCGACGCAGCCGCCAATGAAGGCCTGCACGACACCCGCAACGATCTGAATGACGATGCCTATTCGCGTTATGCCTGTTCCTGGGCCGAAGCGGGTGCGACAATAATCGGCGGCTGCTGCGGCATCGGCGCTGCTCATATTCATCGCTTGAGGAAGACGTTTTTGGACTGAGGCATCTGCCGACGATATTCGTATTTGCTGGGCAAGGAGCGCGAAGGAGGGATCTGCGGCAAACCGTCAGCGGCCGGAGATCGGGAATATGTTGACCCCCGTCAGTTCCGCCAGTTTGTCCATCAACATGTCCTGATAGGCGAGGTCGGTGACCTGTCGCGCTGGCTGGCGTCGCTGGCGGTGATGCCAGTATCCGCCAGTGACCTGCGCCTCCTTATCCTGGCTAGTTGCGAGCCAAGTCTGCGTTTCATGCCCCATCTCCAGACTGTCCGGCGCTCCGGCCCCGCCCATTTTCGTCGGCACCCAGCCTGGATCGACGGCATTGCTGAGCACATCAGGCCAATGTCGCGCGACTGCCGCGGCGAGTGCCGCCACGTGAAGCTTGCTTTCGGAATAGGCCCGGCTTGCGTTCCAGGTGCGGGCTGTCCAGTCGATATCCTCAAGGGTGCCGTCGCTATTCTGGTGCATGCCGCTCGTCAGGTACACAAGGCGAGCAGGTCGATCGATCAAGGCGGTCAGCAGATAGGGTGCCAGGGTGTTGACGGCCAGGATTCCAGCGTGACCTTCCGGCGTATTCCCGCGGCCTCTCTCTGCGTAGATACCGGCGTTGTGAATTACGGCGTCCATAGGCCCGATCCGGTTGACCTGATCTGCTATGGATCTGGTCTCGGCATCGCTGGCAAGGTCGCCGATAGCGACGGAGACAGACTTGCCCATGAGATCGCCGACGGTTCGAGCGCGTTCCTCTGATCGCGCGTGCAGGACGACCTCATGGCCATTTTCGATAAGGACGCGGGCTGCAGCTAACCCAAGGCCATCTGTTGATCCTGTGATGAAGATTCGGCTCATGGTTCACCTTTCGATTGGGTTCGCTGATCTTGGTCGTCGCAGAGATGTGTCGCCCGCCGCACCCATCGATATCGCTTCATATGTGCAAAGAACAATCCCGACTCGCGAGCAGGCCAATGTTCTCGCAAGGCTGACGACACCCCTGGATTGCCATCGGACAGGTCGCCTCGTGACGCATCTCGTCTCTGCTGGAACGAAGAACTGACGGCCGGTTAGAACCGAGCCCGGCGACGCCCGAACCATTTGGCTACTGGACTGTTTCATCCTTGGAGCACAAACGTCAACCGACGGTTTGCCTCTTCCGGCCTCGACGGACGTCAGCACCCGACGAGAGCCGCAAAACTGATTTCTACCGCCCGTCAGGGGCCTCAGGGGAGGCACGACCATGCTTGTGCGATGGCAAACCTTGCCCGACGGCRCGAAAACGCCGGCGATGAAAGGATCGGCCATGAACAATAGCGACGACGCCCCGCCAGATGTGGCCGCGACAGATCCCGGCGAAGCGGTGGCCTTTCCGTTCGACAGGATGACGGTCCAGCGATTTCGGGAAACATTCCCCCGCGCACGATGGAGCGAGGAGAAAAATGCCTGGCTCGTTCCCGGAACCACAGCCCGACGCCGCATTGATCGCTGGCTTGCGCGCGAGGCCTCCCGAAGAGACCTCTTTGCCGACGAAAGAGGACGCGACGCCTATGCGTTCGAACCGATCCTCAGCCCCTATCTGAAGGTTGGCGATACGGGTTTCCACATCCGCACGCCCTATTCCCGTACAGTGGTGAGCGAACTTCGGCAGATCCCTTTTGCCCGCTGGGATGGAGAGCGCCATATCTGGATAGTGCCTTTCGGCTCATACGACGATCTGCAGCATCGCTGGCAGAGGATCGAGGAAGCCGCCAGGCGCAACGAGCCTGATGAACGGCGAAGGCGCGCTGCGGAGCGAAAAGGCACCGAGCAAGACCGTGCAGCCCGTCGTCGTTCGGCCGAACGACGACGTCGTCGTCTCCCTCTGCCTGCCCGACCTGCCGCCATCTCAGCGTCCCATCGCAACCTCGTTCTATGGGATCGTGGTGATCGTTGACGTGACTGGTGAACTGGTTGCGCCTGACATTGCAGACGAATTCTACCCGGAAGCGGCTCACGATCGGGTCTGGGCCGCGTGGCGCGTCGCTACTCTGGAAGAACTCGTGCATGCATGGCCGGCGAGATCCGTACCAGGTGACTACGAGAGGCATCGCGGCTGGTGGCAGCCGACAATCCATGAACTGCGCGATGCGCGCAAGACGGCCCGATCACGCGAGCGGCGGGCAGCGAGACAGGAGAGGACATAAACCGTTTGAGCATGATGTGGGCCGGGACCCGCGGAAAGCGGCGGGTCGCGCGTACCCGAAAAGCCCGGCAGCATCGCCGGGCTTCGAATTTTCGCTTGTTACGGATTGCCACTCGCTGGCGGTGCCGCGGGGGCGGGGGCTCCGTTGTTTGCAGCCGGCGCAGACGGTGCTGCCGGGGCGACAGGGGCTGGAGCAGGCTGCAGCTCGCCCTGAGTGGTTGCGGCTGTCGTCTGCGGATCAGTCGTCGGGGCCATGTAGTTGTAGTAGGCGAATCCTGCGATGGCCACGACTGCGATCACGAGGATAAGGCCCCATGATGAGCGGCGCCGGTGGATTGGCGTCGTTCGCAGGTCGGGATTGCGGCCGGGGCCGCCGAGGGGGTCGTTCGGTGTGAATGCCATGGTGTTTTCCTCCATTAGCCTGCAGAGAAAAGCATCTTAGCGGCCCTTTTGTTCCAAAACGCGTGAAAGTCGCGCGCAGGAACGGTCCGAACCGCCGGACCCGAAGGCCTACGGAGGACGAAATCTCCGGCGGCGACAGGCCGCTCGCCTCAATCAGGGAACCCGCGGACGCATTGCCGTGGAACCTATTTCGTGCGCGGCAAGTTCATCGGTCATGAAAACGCTCGTGTTTCTATCGATGGTCGCAATCCTTGGTATCGGCAATGCCGAGGCGGCGGAAATTTCGCCTAATGCCATCAATGCCGCATCACTTTCCGCCGTAGCGCAGGGTCGGTCGTCCGCGCCGGTAACCGATCCGGATCCCGCGATTGTGCGCCTTCAGGTGCTTCTCGACCGTGCCGGTGCATCGCCGGGCGTGATCGACGGGGTTTACGGAGAAAACGTGATCAAGGCTCTGGCCGGTTTCGAGACCATGATCGGACTGCCATCCGATGGGAAAATCGACCCCGCGGTCATCGGTCAGCTGGAAGCCGGTGGGCCGATCATCGGACGCTATACGGTTACGGTCGAGGACGCTCAGGGTCTGGTAGACCATATTCCCGAAGACTATGGCGAGAAGGCCGAAATGGCCAGCATGGGCTATACGAGCGTCGCCGAAAAACTCGCCGAGCGATTTCATATGGATGTCGATCTTTTGAACGCGCTCAATCGCGGCTCCGATTTTGCAACCGGCGCAACGATTTACGTGGCGATGCCGGGTGCTCGACGAGAGGCAAGGATTGATCATATCGAGGCCGACAAGAAACGAGGACAGTTGGCCGCGTATGGCGAGGACGGAGTGCTACTCGCCATCTATCCGGCGACCGTCGGCAGCGACGACAATCCGTCACCAAAAGGGACGCACAAGGTCAAGGGCGTGGCCAGGAT
>NZ_JBFUBG010000050.1:0-44553 GCF_056405875.1 Rhizobium sp. P1_E6
CGCTCCCTGAGCGCCTTCTCATCCACATCCTTGCCGGCGGCGCGGATATCCGCAACCATCTTGGCGATCACGCCTTCATCATCGGCGCCGGTCAGCCTGAGATCAATGATCTCGCCGATATAGGCCTCGCTGTCTGCGCCCGTCATGCCGCTGACCCAGCGGGCGAGCAGTCGGTCGCTGCGCGATCGCACCTTGAAAGCCATGTCGGAATCCAGGAAATACATCTGCTCCAGCGCCTTCTCGCGATCTTCGAATACGGTCATGAGGAAAGCTCCCCCGTCGCATTCGTGGTCTCCAGCAGCTGGTGGAGAAGTGCGGGCTCGATCCTCACGATCCTGCGCAAGCGGCTGCCTTCCGCAATCGAGGGCAGATGAATGAAGGTTCCGACGCGTCGGTAGGCGATGCGCGAAAGACCCTCGATCGGCTCCTCATCCTGCACGATCTTGTAGTCGCCGGCCGGATGGATCTCACCAACGAGATCGGGCAGCGTGAAGGAGGCGGAGAAATGGACGATGGTGTTGGTTGTGCGTGTTGACGATGCGTAGGCTGACATGGCGACAGGCTCCAGGTGAAGGCCTCTGACCGCAGCCCGGTGAAAAGCCTCATCGGGCTACGGCATCGGTCTGGCAATCGAAATTCGGAAGCGTGACTGTCTTCAAGTCTCTGACACCGGCGAGAACCATACGGCCAAACGACGACCGGATATCATTGCGCTCCAATTGAGTCGCGATTAGGACGAAAATATAAAACAGCAGTTTTATCGAGTTTTTACACTTATACCCAAAGAATTTTTTAAATATAATTGAACAATTACAACAGGAATATCAAATAAAATAATAAACAAAACGCAGATTTTTTATTGTGTTATTATTTAAGCACGCGAAATCGCGTGCTTTTTTAAAAGATTGGAATTCGTGATGCAAAATATAACATGGCTTCGCCCCGGCCTGTGGGGCGCCGTGTGCGGCGCGGCCGCATTGGCGATTGTGGGTTTCAGCTGGGGAGGCTGGGTGACCAGCGGCAGCGCCCAGAAAGCCGCCGGTATCGAGCGCACCTCGGCGATCGCCGCCGCGCTGACACCCTACTGCCTCGACCGCGCCAAGAGCGATCCGGCCTCGGCGCAGATCATGGCCGAGCTGAACTCGGCCGGCACCTATGGACGCAGTGACATCATCAAGAAGGCCGGCTGGGCTACGCCGCTCGGCACCACCGAACCGAACGCGGACCTTGCGCAGGCCTGCCAGATTGCTCTTGGTAAGCCGAGCTGAGCGTTTCGCCCCCGCAAAAACGAGGCCGGCGAGAAATCCCCGGCCGCTTGCCCCACCGACCGCTCACCCAGGCCACCCGCTCGCCAATCCTTCCCGGAGGATGATCATGCACAGACAGAAATTCGCCTGCGCCATGAGCGCAACGATCTCTGGCTGCGATCAGGCGCCATGACCGTCAATCCTCGTCCGGCAGCGACAGACCGCTGAAACCATGGGAATACCCGCCTTCGATAGCGATACGGCACTCCATGCAGCGCCAGCGCAGGACCGATGAAGGGTGGCGGCTTCAAGACACGAACAGGAGGCATGCAACATGCCTGGAAACACACCCGACAAACCCGCCTCTCATAGGGATGGAAGGCATCACAACGCCAATGCGAAGCGCCCGGCAAGGAGCCCCTCGGCCGTGGAACTGATCGCCCAGGCCACCGCTGCCCGCGCCACCCTGAACGGCCACCAGCCCGGACCGTCAGACAAGGCTCCGGCCGGCAATGATCTTCCGACAATCAAAGAACTCGAGGAAGCGCGCGACGACCACAAAAAGAAGATCGCCACCGAGAGAGAAGCCGACGGGAGAGCACGCGAAGCCCACAAGAAAGCCCGCGCGGCTGATGGGAAAGACCAAAAATCCAAAGAAGAAACCGAGGCGCGAGCAATCCGCGCCCGGTGGAGGCCCGCGGCATGAACGGCAGGCTCAGCGCTGCAGCCGGATCGCCGCCTGGATCAGATCCTGATGGAAGCGATGGTTGCGCAGATCCCCAGTCATCGTGACCAGCCTTTCCCGCGCCAGCCCCGCCGGCTCTCCCCGCGTAAGCATCCCGTCGATCAGGATCTCCTGCGCCGAAATCATCTGCCGGTCGGCAACCACTTGCCGGCGCGCAACGTCCAGATCCTTCAGGGAATAGGTCATCGACAATCATACCACATGCCGGACATGCTGTACGGAAATCCGTTGGGCTCACGCCCCTGCCATCCGGGTGGCTACAGCATCGGCCTGAAAATCGGAACCATGCGCGCGAGCAAGGCCGGATGATCTCCTGCGGCGATGGTTCCCCTACTCCGCAGCCTCCCCGCGCTGCGGCTCCACCACCTCCACCTCCACCTCCACCTTTTCCAGCGGTGCCAGAACCTCCACCTCATACGAGTAGCCCTCGAGCATCGTATAGGTATGCTCGATCGTCTGGATCTGCTTCTCCGTCTTGCGGATGGCGTCGGCGATGGCTTCGCTGCGGGCGCGCAGCATGGAGCCGAGCACGTCGGTTTCCGGGCGGCGGCCGAGGCGGTCTATGTGTTTGCGCACGCGGGCGCGGTGGCGTTCGAGCTCCAGGATGTGGAAGCGGCTTTTCACGATATCGTCCGACAGCTTGCGGCGCATCGCGGCCACGGGGTCGAAGCTGCCGGGTTCGCGCTCGTCGAGGATCACCTCGTTGACCAGCGATTCCAGCATCAGCACGCCTTCGAGATCCCTCGGGTCGGCAAGCTGCGGGTCGTAGCCCGTATCGTCATAGACGCGCCGGCGCACGGGATCCTGCAGCAGTTCGTAGGCGATCTGCAGCCGGTTGAAATGATCGGAGTCGCCGCCGGCATCCGGATGCGCGCCCTTGGCCGCCTTGCGCCAGGCAAGCCTGATCGCCTCGCCATCGGCTTCGCGCTCCAGTCCAAGCATGGCATAGGGATCGATCACGCCGGCACTTCCTTCATTCACTGCTTCGTCCCTCCGAGACCTAACCGCAGGCTGGCGCCGCATCAAGCCCCGAAACACCCTGCCATAATTGCGGCAGCTCGGGACGAAATTGTGGAACGCGGCTGATTTTCCCACAGGCAAGGGGTTAACGGGGTGCAATTTCTGCCGCGCTGGTCGGCGGGAGAGTGGAGGATGGGACCAAAGCCAGGCGAAAGAACAAACGGGCAGCCCCTGCGGGCCACCCGTCGTCTTGAGACGTTCTCGATCAGTTGCCTGGCTTGTTCTTGATCGCCGCGTCTATCTGCTTCTTCACGGCATCCAGGTTGAAGGAGGCCGGATCCTGCATTGGCGGGTAGTCGACCGCCGTAAGCGCGAGTTTGGCGACTTCCTGCTGAACACTCACAAAGCGCCAGAACTCACGAGCAAAGAAGTCGTTCATGTAGCCTCCACCCAGGTCATTGAGGCTTTGTTCGCCAATCGACGGTGTTCGCTCGAAGGGATCCTGACGGATATTGACCATGGTGGGCATATCAGTCGTTACCTTTCCGCCGGGCCAACCCTGCGGCTGTTGAAAGAACTGAAACTTGAAATTGTCGAGGCGTACGGCCCCCAGAGCAGGGCCACCGAAGTAGAAAAACTCATGACGTGCGGACGGCGAATTGCCTTCCAGCAGGTCCAGCTGGTTGTAGCCATCGAGGTGGTTCTTGTAGGTCACGTCGCCCAGCTTCACGCCCTTGAGCAACTGGTCGGTGATGTTGGGATTACCAGCCGCCGCCACCAGCGTGGGGAACCAATCCAGGGCGGAGAAAATACCGTTCTCGACCGTGCCAGGCTTGATCCTGCCCGGCCAGCGGATGATCGCTGGTGCGCGGAAGCCGCCCTCCATCACGGTACCCTTGGTGCCCTTGAACGGGGTCATGCCGCCGTCAGGCCAGGTAAAGACTTCTGCGCCATTGTCGGTCGTGAAGACGACGATGGTGTTGTCGGTCTCGTCGGCGTCCTCAACGCATTTCAGGATGGCACCGACGCTATCGTCCAGCTGCGCCACGCCGGCTTCTTCGAGACCATAATTGGTCTCGCTGTTCATCAAAGCCTGGTATTTGGGAGACAGGAATGTCCAGACGTGCATGCGCGTCGTGTTGTGCCAGACAAAGAACGGCTTTCCGTCGGTCTTGGCCTTGTCCATGAAGTCGCAGGAAGCCTTGACCAGCACTTCGTCGAACGTTCCCATGTCGTATTTGGCCTTGGGCGTTATGTCATGCATGTTCGGCACGTTGGACATATCAGGGTATGGCGCCAGCGGGCCTTCGTCGATGATCCGCTGCTTGCCGATCTTGCCCCAGCGCGGCTGCTGGGTCGCGTCATCAGTATCCGTAGCAAAGGTATGCACCAAATTGCGCGGCCCGACTTTGTCACGGTACGACTGGTCATTCGGGAACGAATACCAGTAGGGGTCCGACATCGCATCGAGGTGGTACAGGTACCCGAAGAACTCGTCGAAGCCATGGAGAGTCGGCAGGAACTTGTTCAGATCGCCGAGGTGGTTCTTGCCAAACTGGCCCGTGGCGTAGCCCTCGGTCTTGAGGACGGCGGCGATGGTTGCTGCCTTGTCCGGCATGCCCACATCCGCACCCGCCTGACCGACAGTCGTCAGGCCGGTGCGCAAGGGGATCTCACCGGTGATGAAACTCGCCCGGCCGGCCGTGCAGCTCGCCTCGGCATAATAGTCGGTGAACATCATGCCCTCGGACGCCAGCTTGTCGAGGTTCGGCGTCTTCCCGGACATGATGCCCCGGTGATAGGCACCGAGGTTGAACCAGCCAACATCGTCGCCCATGATGACAAGGATGTTGGGTTTTGACTGCGGCTGCTGCGCGACTGCCGGTGCACCCAGCGCGGTCGCGCATGCGGAAGCCAGCAGACCAAAGCAAAGGTTTCGCATGGTACTCATGGTGTATCCTCCGTTGAGTTTGCTCGTCGCTCGGCCTTGTTGGCACTGCTTTCTAGAGTAGAAGGATGCCTAYCCTCTCGGCCGAAGACGATCTGATGTCGTGACAGTTCGYGGCATGGCGTTGCAGGAGATCGGGTATGTTGGCTACAGGAATGCCGCACTGATTGCTCGCCATAGGGTGGCGACAGGCGTACCCGCTATCGAAGCGTCGATGGCCAGCAATGAAATATTTGCCCCGGCGTCTGCCTCGATGTGAGCAGTCGCCTTGGCAGATAATCGCACATCTTCGCCTTCGCCGCCAGATTGAAGGCTCTCGTCACCACGCTCCGGTGGAATAGGCCCCGGTGCATGATACCCACCGCAATGCCGAACCCACATGATGACCGGTTTGGCGCAAAGCGGTGGCTCGAACCGCTGTAAAGCGGCTGTTGGCACTTGCTACGTCATTCCGCCTTTCTCACCCCCTTTGTCCGCACGCCGATAAAAGGAATCCCGAGAGAACCGGAAGCCCATCAGCCGCAAGATGCAGCTCGCCCCCTTCAGGTTGCAAATCCCCACCATCCCGCAATGGCACAGCCATGCAAGCCTCTGCTAATCTTCCGCCAACCATTTGAATCATCATCAATTCTCGCAACCGCGAAAGCCATGCCATAATATTGCCGCTTGCTTTTTGCCCGAAATGCTGGCACGAACTGCGACACTCGGGCATTTCGCATGCCGGTGACTGGACTGAAGTGGTAATGCCCTTTCGGAGCGCCAATTCCGGTGGGGCGGCATGGGTGACACCCATGCGCGTAGATGTTCTTTCCCCGTACGTGACGTCTCGACTGACCCTTCGCGTCCGGCTTCCAGAGGCCGAAACGCGAAAGCTAAAGCCGTCCGCCTCCCCTCCGCCGGGGGTGCGGATAAACTAACTACCAATGGGAAAAGGACTATCCCCTATGGCCACCAAGGGCACCGTAAAATTCTTCAACCAGGACAAGGGTTTTGGTTTCATCACGCCGGAAGGCGGCGCGAAGGACGTTTTCGTCCACATCTCCGCTCTCCAGGCTTCTGGCATCCAGTCGCTCCGCGAAGGCCAGGAAGTTTCCTTCGACACCGAGCCGGATCGCATGGGCAAGGGCCCGAAGGCTGTCAACATCCAGGCCTTCTGATCTGATTCAGGTCTCTCTGCTTCGGCAGGCGACGGCGCTCCGCAAGGGGCGCCGTTTTTGTTTTGGGGGCGCGAGAAGACCCCTCCACAACCCATCCCCACAGGTGGGAGGGGCTTAACCTGCCGCGCCGTCTCTGCCCCGTCGGTGACCACGGAAAGTGCCGCAAGCTCAACGCTAAGTCCCTCCCCCTTGTGAGGGTCCGAAGGACGGGTCGAGACCCGTGGCTCGACCCCGGCATCCGACAGGATGGGTTGGAGAGGGTTTTTGCCGCATCCTCCGCATCCGCGTGACATGCGCTTGAAGCCATCGGGCAGATGATGCAGTCTGACGGCCTCACTTGGAAGACGATCCGGCTGAGGATGAGCCCGTGCCCAGCGATGCCAGTCTGACGAACATGCCGGCCTGCACGGTCGTCGATCTCCTGAACCGCGGAGATGTGTCGCCGCTCGATTGTCTCGATGCGCTGGAGGCGCGCATCGGCGCCGTCGATGCTGCGGTCAACGCGCTGCCGACCCTCTGTTTCGATCGCGCCCGTACCCATGCCCGCCGGCTGATGCAGCAGCCCCCCGGCAGCCGCGGCCGTCTGGCGGGATTGCCGGTGCCGATCAAGGACCTGACGGATGTCGCCGGCGTGCGCACCACCTACGGCTCGACTGTCTTTGCCGACCACATTCCCGAAAAGTCCGACATCATGGTGGAGGCGATAGAGGCTCAGGGCGGCGTCATCTACGCGAAATCCAACACGCCGGAATTCGGCGCCGGCGGCAATACGTTCAACGAGGTCTTCGGCGCGACCTTAAACCCCTGGAATACCGGGCTTTCTGCCGCGGGTTCCTCCGGCGGTGCAGCCGTTGCCCTTGCCACCGGCATGGCCTGGCTGGCGCAGGGCTCCGATCTCGGCGGCAGCCTGCGCAATCCCGCAAGCTTCTGCGGCGTGGTGGGGCTGAGGCCGAGCCCCGGCCGCGTGGCCAGCAATCCGGACTCGAAGATCGATCGGCTGATCGGCGTCAAGGGGCCTATGGCCCGCAGCGTCGAAGATACGGCCCTGCTGCTCGACGCGATGACCGGCGAAAACCCGGCAGATCCGATTTCCTTGCCGAGGGGCGAGGATTTTCTGGCGGCGGCGCGCTCCGGCTGGCGGCCGGCCCGCGTGGCCTTTTCCGCCGATCTCGGCATCACCCCTGTCGATCCCGAGGTGGCCGCGATCTGCCGCGCGGCGGCTGCCCGTTTCAGCGAGATGGGCGTCATCGTCGAGGAGGCTCACCCGGACCTCTCCGAAGCGCATGACACATTCCAGGTTCTGCGAGGCATGACCTTTGCTTCTAGCTACGCAGGGCTTCTCGATGGCAACAGGGACAAGATGAAGCCGGAGGTGGTCTGGAATATCGAAAAGGGCCTCAGCTATACGATGGCGGATGTCGTGCGGGCGGAAAACAACCGCGCTGCTATGTTCCGGCGCATGAACCTGTTCTTCGATACCTACGATCTCCTTCTCTGCCCGGCCACCATTGTCGCCGCCTATCCGGTCGGCCAGAGATATGTCGGCGAATGTGCCGGCCATACGTTCTCAAACTATGTCGAATGGCTGGCGATCGCCTACGCGATCTCCCTGACGACCGCCCCGGCCCTCAGCCTGCCCTGCGGCTTCACTGCCGATGGTCGCCCCGTCGGCCTGCAGATCGTCGGCCGGCCCCGCGGCGAGGCACGCGTTCTGGCTGGCGCCCGCGCCCTGGAGCTGATTCTCGATCTGCGGCCCGCAACGCCGATCGACCCGCGCACCCCAGCCTGAAGATACTGGGGCCGACGCCCCTCAAAGCCGCCTGCCCTATCCCGCCGCATGATCGCGCGAAAACTCCCGCGCCGCCATCAGCACCGGCATCAGCGCCCGTCCCGCCTCCGTCAGCCGATACTCGACGCGCGGCGGCTGCTCGCCGAAATCCGTCCGCTCGACAAGCCGGTCCAGCTCCAGCTCCCGCAGGTGCTGCGTCAGCATCTTCTGCGAAATGCCCGGCATGTCCCGCTTCAATTGCAGGGTGCGCATCGAAGGCTCGGCGAAGAGGCGAAACAGGATCGGCAGCTTCCAGCGCCCGCTGATCATCCGCAGTACCCGCGTCACATGTGCGACCGAGCCTTCAGGCCCGAGGCAGGYGGCGCGGTCTTCCCGTTCTACAGGCACTTTTAAGTGCGTAATTGTATCGAGCATCGTCCTGTTCTTCTGTGCGTCCATCCACTCCAAGATAGGAAGACCGCAATGGATTTGAAACTCGACGGCAAGACAGCGCTCGTCACCGGCAGCAGCAAGGGCATCGGCGAAGCGATCGCCAGGGGGCTTGCGCGCGAGCGGGTCACCGTCATCGTCCATGGCCGCGACAGGGCGGAGACGCAGCGCGTGGCCCACGAGATCATCGCCGAAGGCGGCCGCGCCCATGCGGTAACAGGCGATCTCACCGTCGATGACGAGGTGGAACGCCTGATCGACGAAGCACAGGCGCTTGCCGGCCGGATCGACATCGTCGTCAACAATGCCGGCGGCTCGGGCGAGCCGGAGGACTGGACGAACAGCCGGCCCGCCTCCTGGGCGTCGGCCTACGACCGCAATGTTCTCGCCGCCGTCCGTGTCACAACGAGGCTGCTGCCTGACATGCGCCAGGCCCGCTTCGGCCGCGTCGTCAATATTTCCAGCCTCGCCGGCCTGATGCCGCCTGCGGGCCGCCCGGATTACTCCGCCTGCAAGGCGGCGATGAACGCCATGACCTCTTCCATGGCGAAGGCGGTGGCGGCCGAGGGCGTGACCGTCAATACGATATCGCCGGGCACGATCCACAGCGGCCGGCTGGACGCCCGCTTCCGCGAGGTCGCGGGTGAGCGCGGCATTGCCGGGGATGCCGCATGGGAAACCGTGGAGCAGGCCGTGCTGCCGCTTTTCGCCGAGGTGCCGGTTGGGAGGGTGGGCACGCTGGAGGAGATCGCCGACGCCGTTGCTTTCCTGGTCAGTCCGCGCGCCGGCTACATTACGGGGGTGAATCTGCGGGTCGATGGCGGGATGTTGCCGGCGATTTATTGATCGCAGGAGGTTGCGCTTGGTCCAGTAGCCGGAGGAAAACGCGTGTCTCGATCATCAACCTGGATCAATCTGTCAGGGATCATTCCGGTCTGTACCATCGCCAAAAACCCCTCCCCAACCCCTCCCCACAGCTGGGAGGGGCTAACTTGAGGCACCGCCTCGCTCCCTCCGGTACGTCGAAGATGTGGAAAGCCGGTGCGGCAGGTTAAGCCGCTCCCTCTTGTGGGGAGGGGTTTGGGGCGGGTCTTCTGGCCTCTTCATCAACTGACCTGTGAGGGTCAGAGAGATTGGACCACCCTCGCATTCATTCCCCACCAAGATAGGTCCCGATATACTCCCCGCGCTTCCAGACCTCGGCGCGCAGCCGGGCCTCGACACCCCTGGATGTCACCGGCCACAGATATAGCATCCTGTCGGCAATCTCTTCGCCCGGCCGCAGGATCGCCTCGATGGCAGTGGCCTCTTCCGCTATACCAGCATAATCAGGCATCGCCAGCAGTTGCCGGTCTGCCACCCCTGCCGCCTCATGCAGCTTGCGCCCGAGCGCAATAAGCACCGCATCATCATCCTCGGCCGGCTTTTGCTCCATCGTGGCGCCACCCGCCTCGATCTCCGAAAGCAACAGCTCGATACTGCGCCCGAGATCGTCGCAAGCCGCCAGCCCCATCCGCCATGTCTCGACGGCTTGCCTGCACCGCGCACGCTCCCGGCCGATCGCGGCAGCGATCTCCTGGCAGAGGCCGCCCGAAAGCTGTGCGGCCCGTACCGAATGTATCAGGTCGTCGGGAATATCCTTCAAGAAAGCCACCCGTCGCGCGCCGGAATGGCTGCCGTTTCTGCCGGCCGGAAGAGTGTCACCGCACGGTGAGAAATATCTGCAGACACAGCCAGTAACGCTGCAATCCGCCAGGATGGCGCGCCGTATGCCAGTGCCTTGATGAAGGTGATGTCGCTCGCTTTGAGCGGGCACGCATGCATGCAAAACTCTCCAGTTGGATATCGCTGCCGTCATAGGGTTGTACCCGGCAACGGCGACAACAAGCAAGGAAATTATTCCTATCTTCGATCACGATCCATATCAGGCGAAACTTTTCAGGGACCCGGAACGCTCGAAAACAAACAAAGATAGGTTTATGTTCCGCCCACTCAGGCCGCCTCGCCGTGGCGCTCGATGAGCTCGGCCCATTCCATGGCCGCGTGACGGCCGAGCACGGTCTTGTCGTTCTCGATGACGGCGGCGACGCGCCGGAAGAGCTCGTCGGCAAAGGGCGCCGGCCGGCCGAATTCGGCATTGCCGGCTTGGCGCAGCGTGGTGCCCCCGGCAAGATGGATGGCCTCGACACTGAACCCCTCGTGATCGCCCGAGAGTTCGGCGGAACCGTACAGCAGCAGGCCACTGTCGTTCCGGCCAAGGACGGGGATGGTGAGCTCATCGAAATCGAACTGCAGACTGAAGGCGTTCATTGACCGATGACCTCCTGATGGAGGTGCGCTTCACGGATGAGCTGGGCCTCATATCGGCCGGCCAGGCAGAGCACGAAGCCGGCGGCAAGGACGAGGCCGGCAAGCGGCTGGAGCATGCCGATGGCATGAAGACGGCGGGCGGCCTGTGTCGATAAAGGCGCTTTGCCCGCTGCTCCCAAATATCCGGATATCATGCGGCAGCTCCTGCATCGGCTTTGATTTCAGCGATGCGGGAGGATGCGATGCCAATGGTTGAGTGATGGAATGGGGTCGGCGGGCCTATGCTGCCAGCGAGCGTATATCCTTGGCCACGTCGGCGAGATCATTGTCGATCTGGTGATCGCGCCCCGGCAGCGAGCAGACGACCGCATCCGGGATCGCCATGGCGTAAAGCTCGATATGCGCAAAGGGCACCGTGTCGTCGTCGCTGCCGTGATAGATGAGCACGGGCATCCCCTCCGGCAGGCTTTCGGAAAAATCGCTGCCCCCGGCCATCTCATCGCTCTCCCATCCGCCGGCACCCATGAAGGGCGGCGCGATCAGGATGACGGCGCCGGGCTCGAAGGCCGGCCACGCTTCGGCAAGCGTGTGGAGAAGCACCGTGCCGCCGAAGGAATGGCCGATCAGGATGGCGCCGTCTTCGAGGGTTTGGAACTCGGTGATAACAGCGGCTTTCCACGCCTGATAATGCGGATCGGCTTCGTCGGGCATGCGCGGGTAACGGATCGTGTAGGCATCGCCGAGTTCGCGGGCGAGGCTGTCGACCAGCTTGTTGTCCCACTCGTCGTGGGTCGTCTCGCCGGCGCCCTGAATGAAGAGGATCTGTGTTGGCATGGATGGTATCCCGGTTGTGACCATCGGGGAGATGGGTCGTTGCGGGAGCGGGGCAAGGGTCTTGCCCGTCCTTCGGACTCCCACAAGGAGGGAGATCGACGAGTGCGGAATTCGACAACCAGATGCCACCAACCTTGGTGGCGGCGTTCAGGGCAGCTTTGCGCTAGACCCGGACAAGCGCGTAGAAATCGCGGGTATCACCTTCCCGACACTATCGCCTTCCACCGATGCGGCGCATATCCACGACGCGGCCATCACGCTGCCGTATGGAAATCTCGAACCGGCTGTTGCCTCTCTGGGCCCGATAAACGAAGAAACGACCACGGCAGTCGATCCGCCTGACGTCCCTGAAACCGCGGCTACGGAGCAGCCTCTCGCCCTGACTACAGGTAATCCCTCTGCCGCTGTTGAGATTGCTGCCGACGCTGATGGAGATCTGGGCCTGCGCGCTTGCTTCAGTCGGCATGGATATTGTTGGGACTGACAGGCCGATAGCCAGCGCTAGTGACAGAAACAACGATGATCTGGACAAGGCATCCTCCCTTTGGATAACGGGCTCCGAACACGCCGTACTCGTTTGTCTGCAGAATTATACAACCTTGGGAATAGGAGCGATAGGGGCGCGTCAGTACGACGCCGTCTCCGCTGCCCGTTCAGCTAACCAGAGGGATATTGAGGACCGGCAAGGACGGCTCGAGACCCGTGGCTCGCCCCCGGAGTCCGGCAGGACAGAGGGGTGACCCACGGGACACCTCCCCTACTCATCCACACACCCTCACCTCGCTGCATCACCCCGCAGCAACCACCTTCCCTCGCCTCAGCAGCACCGCAACCATAAACCCGCAAACCGCCGTCACCCCGCCAACCAGAAACACGCTTCCGTATCCCGCCCGGTCGGCGAGCACGCCCGCCAGCGGCCCGGTCAGCCCGTAAGCCAGATCCTGAAAGGCCGAGAAGCCGCCAAGCGCCGTGCCGCGCAGATGCGGTGCCACGAGATGCACGACTTCGCGCCCCATGGCGGGAAAGATCATCGAGCAGCCGAGGCCGGTCATGAAGGCGCCGATCAGCGCGACGGTGGGATCGGCGGCACTCCAGATCAGGAACTGGCCGATCGCTTCGACCGCAAGCGACACGACGGCGACCGTGAGCCCGCCATAGCGATCCGGCAGATGGCCGAAGACGAGGCGCACCAGCACGAAGCCGCAGCCGAAGGCGGTCAGGCCGAGGCCGGCATGATCCCAACCGAGATCGCGGAAATAGAGGGTGAAGAAGGAGCCGATCGCGGCAAAGCCCATGCCCTGCAGGCAGACGATCAGCCCGTGTACCCAGATGCGGCCGATGACGGCGGCAAGCGGCGGGCGTTCCCTGCCCGGATGGGCGGCAACGGCGGGCACGCTGCGGATCGCGGCAAGCCCGAGCAGGGGCAGCATGGCGCTGACGGCCATCGTGCCGGCAAAGCCGATGTTATCGAGCAGCAGCAGTCCAACAGGCCCGCCAAGCCCAAGCGCGCCGTAGATCGCCGCGCCAACCAGCGCCAGCACCCGGCCGGAGCGCGCCGGCCCGACAAGCCCGATGCCCCAGGCAATGACGCCGACGGCGACAAGGCTTTCGCCGAGCCCGATCAACAGCCGCCCGGCGACGAGAATGGCGAAAGCCGCAGCCGGCGCCTGCAGCGAGAGCCCGGCGGCGAGCGAAATCAGCGCCCCCGCCACATAGAAGACCAGGCCGCGCTGCACGGCGAGCTTGGCGCCCCTGCCATCGGCAAGCCCGCCGGCATAGCCGCGGGTGAGGATGGTGGCGAGGAAAGCGATGCCGACGCCAAGGCCCGCCCAGCCATTGCCGAGGCCAAGCGTGCCGGTCACGAACACGGGCACGACAGGAAGGGCGATCGCAACGCAGAGATAGGAGACGAAAAGGATCGCGGTCAGCACGTAAAGCCGTGCCTGCTCGCGATCATCAGTAAGACGGAAAGCCATGAAAACCTCCTGGCTGTTTCCTCGTCGACGGGCACAAAAAAACGCACTCCGACCGGCGAGGATCGATAAGTGCGTTGCTTGACGTCAAACGCTTACGGCCAGATGACTGGCGTGGATTGGGAGGTAAGGAATATGTGGAGGAGTGTCAATGGGGAGAACGCCGTCTGCGTCGCCAAAACCCCGCCCCAACCCCTCCCCACAAGGGGGAGGGATTCAGCGCGGGACCGCCTCGCTCCTATTGAAACGTCGAAGATATGGAAGGCGCCGCGCAGCAGGTTAAGCCCCTCCCCCTTGTGGGGAGGGGTTGGGGAGGGGTTTTCAGGCAACCACCACACCCATCGGCAAGCATACCCTGCCCTACCCGATCACGGACACCAGCAGCAGCCCAGTCACACGGATTTCGCCACGCCGGCATTGAACCTGGAGCGATCGACAAGCACATCCCTCTTCTGCCCCCACAACAGGCCGGCAACGAGGTTTCTCGCCTTGATGCTTTCGAGCTCCAGCCGGCGCGCCAGCTTGCGCAGCTTGCTGAGAGGTAGGAAGACCAGATCCTTTTCCGGGCGCACGAAATCACCGCTCTCGGCCTCACCCTCCAGAAACCGCTGCTGGATGACGGGCGCCGGCTCGATCTGGTAGGCGGCAAGCCAGGAGCGGTGCCAGAAATGCGCATCGATCAGCGAATAGGTGGTGGTCTCAGCCAGCATGCGTTTTGCAGCCTCGGGGCCAATAACGTAGCCTGCCAGCCCCACGCGGTTCTGATAGACGCGGGTCGCGCCAAAGCGGCCGGCCGCGTCCTGCCAGGCGCGCTTGCGATTGAGGATATGGCGCCGCGGGGCGAATTCGAGATCGTAGACGCTGTTCCACGCATCGTTGCGGGCCTCGATATTGGCGAGGACGGCCGTGATATCGTCTGACAGCACCGCGTCGTCTTCGAGGATGAGCATCTTCGCGCCATGCTCTACAACCACCTGCCAGGCCTTGCGGTGGGACAGGAAGCAACCGATGTCCTGCCGCCGCGTCGGGCTCGGCCAGTTGCTGGCAGCCGTCTGGCATTCCTCGACGGTCAGATCGGCAGCTTCGAATGCGTCGAGAAATTCGAAGGACAGGCCGAGTGCAGCCAGCTGCCGGATCTGGAAGCTCCGCCGAACCTCCTCCGCCTTGCGGCTGATGATCAATATTCTCAAGTGAACTCCCTGGCGCCCTATGCCTGCCCTGTCAGCGCAAGCATATAACTGTGTTCCGATGCAAGCAAAAGTGCGGAATTCGCGAGCAGCCGGCGGACGGCAACCCCTTGCTCGGAAGATTGAAAGCAGCGAATTGCTCAGAGAGCAGATAACGAGTAAAATATCGGCCGTTAATTCGACCATAGGGAGTGGGCAATGAGCAGATTGTTGATCCTCTCGGCTGGTGCCATCCTGGCGCTAACCTCCGTGGCGTCCGCTACGCCGGCTATGCAACCGCTGAAGATTTCCAAGGAATGTAGCCAGTACACCGGCGAAACCCCGAGCTTCTGCACCATTACGGAATCGAACCTCGCGGCGATCCCGGCGGGCACCAAGATCTTGTACTATGGGCCGGTGACCGGCAGTCCCCTTTTCGGCAGTAGCACGGCGGTCATTGCCGTCGGAAACGGAGACACGGCGGTCGGGTACTGCGTCACCTACGACACCGCCAGCCCGATGCAGGGAACCTGTGCGTTCCATGCCGGCAGCGGAGCGCTTGCCGGATTCCAGGCGGTCGTCAAGGTCACCGTCGACGACAAGCAGATCTATCACTGGGACGGGGGCTACCTGCTTGGCGCCGCCAAGTGAGAACGGAAGAAATGCTGCTCTCGTCCGGATGTTTGCCGTGAATTGCTGCCCTGACTCATAACCAGTGGGTGACAGTGGCGGCGAGGCAGACAGCCGCAAGGACGTTCGTCGCAGATGGATCGTACCGGGTGCCGCTGATCACCCGGCGGTCATGGCTATTGGCTTGCCGCGTGTCTGTTGGCTGCAGCGCCTGCAGCCACGAAAACTGCTCCTCCGTGAGCTAGAAGCAATTCCGATTCACCTGTGGTCTCCCTTTGGAGACCGTGAATCATGGAGCCGCCGTCAACGGAATCCTCTTTGTGGATCCGGACCCTGGCCTATGCCGCCGGCCGAAGCGAGTTCGTGGCCGCTTCGCGCCAGAGGCGGACATGCCGTTTCGGCGGTGTGCTGGTTGCCGTGCTTCCGTAGGTGTAAACTGCCGGCACTGTTGCATGTTCATGCAAGGCACCGATGATGGGAACCCCCGCACTCGACCGGAAGCTGCTCGCGATCCTGGCGGCGGATATGGTCGGTTACTCGAAGGCGATGGAGGCCGATGAGGCCGGCACCATCAGGCGACTGAAGGCCATCCGCGCCGACCTGATCAATCCCGCCATATCTGAGCGCCACGGCACCGTTATCAAGCTGATGGGCGACGGCACGCTCGTCGCCTTCGACAGCGTGGTCGATGCGGTTGCCTGCGCCGCGGAGTTCCAGAATAGCGTGGCGGCGCGCAACGCCAGTCTGCCGGAGCCTGAGCGCATCCTGTTCCGCGTCGGGATCAATCTGGGCGATGTGGCCCTGGTGGATGGCGATCTCTACGGGGATGGGGTGAATGTCGCCGCGCGGCTGGAGCATCTGGCCGAGCCGGGCGGCGTGATGGTGTCGGGAACGGCATACGATCATCTCCAGGGCAAACTCGACTGGCCGCTCGATTTCGCCGGCAATCAGCAGGTCAAGAATATCAGCCGCCCGGTGCGGATGTATCGGCTGAGGCTCGACGGCAAACGGGCGCGTCGCCCGCTTCTCGCAATGATACCGCGCTCGGCCATGACGGCTGCGGCGGCGATCGTGGCGCTCGCTCTGGCGGGCGGCGCGGCCTGGTGGTTCTTGCAGCCTGAACCCTTCGGCGGCAAGCCGTCGGTGGCGGTGCTGCCCTTCGACAATTTTGGCGGCGACGAGGCGAGCGGGCGTCTGGCCGATGGCCTGACGGAGGACATCATCACCGACCTCGCACGGTTTCCCGAATTCGAGGTGGTGGCGCGCAATTCGACGGAAATTTATAAAGGCAAGCCGGTGGATGCCGGCCAGGTCGCAACTGCGCTCCATGTCGGCTTTGTGCTGGAAGGCTCTATCCAGCGGCAGAGTGGCCGGGTGCGGATCACAGCACAGTTGATCGATGCAAGAACCGGCCACCATCTCTGGTCGGAGAACTGGGACCGGCCCGCCGAGGACGTGTTTGCCGTTCAGACCGAAATCGCGGAGCAGGTCGCCAACCGCCTCGGCGGCGGAGTGGGACTGATTCAAGAAGCCTTGCGGGTTGCGGCCAAACGCAAACGGCCTGAAAACCTGAGCGCCTATGATTATTATCTGCTCCGGTCCGAGAAGATTGAAAATCTCACCAAAGCAGATGCGGAGGCCGCCATCACCTTTCTCAACCGCGCCGTCGAGCTGGACCCGGGGCTGGCACGGGCCTGGGTAGAACTTTACCATGCTCATGATCTGTTGGGTGTGTTCGGTGGCGATCCCGAGGCCAACCGCAAGGCGGCTGCCGATGTGGCCGAACGCGCCGTGCAGCTTGATCCGAGCGACGCCGAAGCACATGCGGTATTCGGTATGAGCCTTGCCAATAAGGGCGACATGGGCCGCGCCAAGTCCGAATTCGAAACGGCCCTTCGTCTGGGTCCCGGTTCGTCCGAAATCCTGACTTTTTACAGCGGCTATGCCGCACGCTTCAGTGAACCGGAACGCGGTGCTCAGATGGTCGACAAGGTCATGCGGCTCGACCCGAACTATCCGATGTGGACGTCCAACTTCTTCTCGCCTGCCTATTTCATGGCGGGCCGATATGAGGACGCGGTGAAGATGCTGGAGCGCATGACGCCCAACAATTACCAAAGGTGGACCTGGGTGGTGCGCAGCAGCGCCCTCGCCGCATTGGGTCGAACCGATGAGGCGAATGCCTCGGTCAGGGAAGCTCTCAAGCGGCACCCGGACCTGACTGTAGAGAGCATGATCAATGAACCCGGCTTGAGCACAATAGAGCGCAGCCGGTTCATAGAAACGATGCCGCTGGCCGGCTTCCCGGCATGCGCCAAGCCCGAGGCGCTGGCGAAATTCGCGAGACCTCTGCGACTGCCGGAATGCGAGGCAGAGAAGGCAACCCCTCTCGGGCGGCTATAGAGCCGGCAGGCGGCGCAACTTTTCAGGAATCCGCCGACTGTCCGGGCGCAAGCCGCCTGCCCTCACTGCGGATAGAGGGTCGAGACGCGCCCGGCGAAATAATAGGCGACGATGCCGATCCATTCCTTCATGCCTATCGTCAGCAGGTCGGCATTGGCTAGCGGATGGCCGGCCGACAGCGCCAGGCCCTGTCGTCCATTCGTGCGGTAATCGGCGACCCAGGGGGTAACGTCCATGCCGAGATTGCGGAAGATTGCCACCGCCCGCGGCATGTGGAAACCCGATGTCACGAGCAGGCAGTGGCCGAGGTTCAGCCGCTGCAGGATCGCCTTTGTATTGATGGCGTTCTCATAGGTATCGCGCGATTCCGCGTCATATTCGACACGAGCCGGATCGATATGGAAATCGTTGAACATCCTGGCGATGATATCCGCTTCCTTGACGTAGCCGCCGGTAAGACTGCCATCGCCGCCGGACATGATAACCTTGGCATTGGGATAGACGCCGGCCAGCCGCACCGTTTCTATATAGCGATCGGCCGCGTCATCGAAGTTGTAGCCACCGCGCACGCTATCGACCTTTGTCGCGATCCCGCCACCGAGCACGACGATGCAGGCGACATCGGCAGGTGCGGCCGGCCGTGGAAAACGATCCTCCAGCTCCTGCACGATCAGCGCACCTGACGTGGTGTAAAAGCTCACGAAGACGAGCGCCAGGGACAGCAGCCCGACCGCGATGGCGAGCCGCCGGACATGGAAGATCATCAGAACAATGCTGAGACCGATCAGCAGGAAGCCGAGGGTGACGGGTTGGGACGTGAGCCAGAAAACCTTCGCGAAGAAAAACATGGGCGTGCCGGGATCCTACTGAAATGCGGCCACGAAAGCCTATTCGTGGATTCGGGGCAAGTCTGGTTTTGAGGAGACGTTCTGCCCTCTCCGGTTGATCAGGTCAATCGATGAGGAGAGTTGCGCGCAAGTCGCTATTTCCCCATTCCGCTTCGCCGCTCGCCGCACGAATTTACGGCGGCATTTACGGTAACGTACTTCCCCGCCATGTGCGTGGTGTGTTTAGGACTTGAAGTTGCATAGGGGCGCAGACATTACCCCGCCGGCCATTCGGTCTCGCGTATGCGCCGGAGCCCCGGACATGACGAGAGCCATGATGAGCGGCATCGGGTCCATCGCGCGGCTCCTCGACGGCATAGAGGATCGGAAACGGAGGGGTTTCTGTGAGACATCATCAGGGTGAAAATCTCAGGCAAGCGAAGCGCACGCCCGCCGGATCGCCGGACCGTTTCAAACGGCCCGCGGCCATGCTTGCCGCCACCGTATCGCTTTTCATCGCCTCGGTATCCCTTGGCAGTGTCCAGGCCGCCGATCTTGTTATCGCCGTGCCGAACTGGCCGTCGGGACAGGCGACGGCCAATATCCTGAAGGTCGCGATCGGCAAGAACTTCGGGCTCACGGTCGACCTGCGCGAGATGGGAGAGCTCAATGCCTTTGCCGGGCTGGAATCCGGCGAACTCGATATCCACCCGGAGGTCTGGCGGCCGAATCTCGATGCGGCAATCGAAAAATACGTCGATGAGAAGAAGGCGGTGGTTCTGGCAAAACGCGCCGTTGCCGCCTGGCAGGGCCTCTGCGCCACCGAGGACGCCGAGAAGGCCGGCATCAAAAGCGTCAAGGACCTGTCGGACCCTGAAAAGGGCGCGCTGCTCGACACCGATGGCGATGGCCGCGGCGAGCTCTGGATCGGTGCTGCGACCTGGACCTCGGCGAGCATCGAGCGCATCCGCGCCGCGAGCTACGGTTACGCCAGCAACCTCACCCTGGTGGAGGCGGAAGAGGATGTCGGCATGGCTGCCGTCGATGCAGCCGTCGCAACCGGCCGGCCGATGGTCTTTGCCTGCTACGCGCCACACAACGTCTTCGAACTGCACAAGGTCACACGGCTGAAGGAACCGGCCTACGACCCCGCAAAATGGAAGATAGCGCCCGGCAGCGATCCGCTCTGGATCGAGCATTCGAAGGCCGATGTCGCCTGGCCGCCGTCGGAATTCCACATCGCCTGGTCGGTCTCCTTTGGCGCCAAACATGCCGATGTCGCCGCCTTTCTGCAGAGGGTCGATCTGACGCCGCAGGAAGTGACGGCCATGACTTATGCGCTGCAGGTAGAGCGGACGCCGCCTGCCGACTATGCGCAAAAATGGGTGGCCGACAATGCCGCCCGCATCCAGGGGTGGGCAAAGCCATGAGCCGGACGTTGCAGAAAGCCACCCTCACCGCACTCGCCCTTACATTCGCCGCCTGTATTGCCCTTGCGGCCGGCACGCAGATCTACGATCCCAAGACGCGGCAATGGGTCAATTACGACAAGAACACGGCGCGTAAATATTTCGCCCGCAACAAGCAGGTTCCGGATGCCTTCCGCCGGCAGGTCGTCACCTTCCGCACGGCGGAGGAGCCGGGCACGATCATCATCGACGGCAACCAGCATTTTCTCTACCTCGTGCAGCCGGGCGGCCAGGCGATCCGCTACGGTATCGGCGTCGGACGCGAAGGCTTCGGCTGGGCCGGCATCGTGCGCGTCGGCCGTACCGCCGAATGGCCGACCTGGACCCCGCCTGCCGAAATGGTGGCCCGCGACCCGAATGCCGCCAAATGGGCGGCCGGACAACCGGGCGGCCCCGACAATCCGCTCGGCGCCCGAGCGCTCTATCTCTATGCCGGCGATGCCGACACGATCTACCGCATCCACGGCACGCCGGAATCCTGGTCGATCGGCCTCGACGTATCCTCGGGCTGCATTCGCATGAACAATGACGACATCATCGATCTGCACTCACGGATAAAGGTCGGCGCCAAGGTCATCGTCCTGATGCAGGGCGCGGCCCTCTACAAGGGTGTTTGAACGTGGGGCGTCTGAAACGGGGGACTAACATGCGCATTTCCTTGGAGAGCAGGCCGCTTTGCGCCCTGCTCCTTTGCTCGCTATCGGCGATCGCAGCCTGCCAGTCTTCCCCGCCGCCCGACCAGATGTCGCGCACGGCGGTGCAGACCGCACCCGCCGACCTGCAACTGCTCTGCGCCGATGCCGCCGCCAAACAGGCAGGCCTCGACCGGGCCAAGATCCTGCCGACGGGATCGCGCCCGGTGGATGCCGGCGGCTTCAGCGTCGATCTCGATGCCTCGGGCCGCAAGTTCAGCTGCGTCATCGACAATATGGGCATCGTAAAGAGCGTTCAGCCGGCGTGAGCGCGGCCGCAGTTGCGCCGCAGTGCCACGGGGCAGCCGCGGCTATTTGAACTCGTCATAGAGCGAGAGCAGCGAGGCCTGTTCGGCAATCGTCCTCTTGATCGTTTCCGCCATTGCCGGCTTCCTGCTTTCCGCGTCGACGGCGTCCTGGAAATTCTGCAGCGCTTCCTTGGAGGCCTCCAGGGCCTGCGCCCGGATGCGCTCGGCCATATCGGCATCGAGATGGCCGACCTTGAGCGGCAGAAGGATCTTCAGGCCCTCGATGATCTCGTTCTTGTCGATCGCCCCCTTGGCGGTCGGATCGAAGGTCGACCAGCGTTCTTCTGCGGCATCGATATCGAAGATCCTGTTATCGGCATCGGCCAGCCGCTTCTGAGCGGCCATGTATTCGTCCTTGCTCATCAGCCCGTCGCCGTCGATATCGGCATCGTCGAGCGTTTGCTGGGCGGTGCGATCGTAGAGTTCGGCCAGCAGCTGATCATCCGTTTTTGCCGGAAGCGTGTTCACCAGTTCCCCGCTTGTCCTGTCGTATTTCCCCTCGCCGTAAACGGAGACGGCGACCCTGGGCATATAGCTGGGCACGTTGCGGGTTGAATTATCGGAGCCGACGATCATGGTGCTTCATCCTTCTGTTTGGCGTGTGGATGCGCGCAAACTGGAAAGCGGAGCTTGCTTGAAACTGGCTGAAAACGTGTATCTTAGCCTTGTGTTACAACTGTAACGAAATTCCCGGAAACAGGCGGACCGGCCTATTCTCCTGCCTGCACAGCCGGGGGATAGGCAGCACTTCCCTCCCCGCCGAGCCGCTCCAGCATGATCTCGATCAGTGCCCGCACCTTGGCGGGCACATGCGGTCCGGGTGGGCGCACCACATAGATTGCGCCCTCATCCAGGTAATAATCGACCAGCAGCGGTACGAGCGTGCCCTTCCTGATCTCGTCGGCGACGATGAACGAGGGCAGCTCCGCCACGCCGAGCCCGGCGAGCGTCCAGCTCAGATGCACCTCGGCATTATCGGTCAGAAGCCGCCCGTTCGGGCGGATCGACACCATGCGCTTGCCGGCACGGAACTTCCACTCCGGAATATGGCGCCCGGAATAGATGATGCAGCTATGCGACACCAGGTCTTCCGGCCTCTCCGGGCGGCCGTTGCGGGCGATGTAATCGGGGCTGGCCACGATGAAGGGCCTGACCGGCGCAATGCGCCGCGCAATCAGCGAGGGGTCGCGCAGTTCGAAGAGCCGGATCGCCGCATCGTAATGCTCGTTGATGAGATCGACGGCCCGCTCGGAGAAGGACACGTCGAGTTCGAGCCGCGGATGACGGCCGGCAAGCTCGGTCAGAACAGGTCCGAGATAGCGCTGGCCGAAGGAGAGCGGTGCGGCAAGCCTGAGACGCCCGGTGACATCGCCGCCGGCATAGGTGGCGACTGCATCCCGCGCTTCCTCGAGTTCGGCCAGGATCCGCCCGCAGCGCAGCTTGAATTCGAGCCCCGCTTCCGTTGCGCTGATGCCGCGCGTGCTGCGGTTGACGAGCGTCGCGCCGAGATCGCTTTCCATCCGCGCGATACGCCTGCTGACGATCGATTTCGAAACGCCGAGGCTCTGGGCGGCACGGTTGAAGCCGCCGCTTTCGACCACCGCCACGAAGCTTCTGATATCATCCAAGTCGATCATCTGCGTTCCACTGAGCGCAACACCCTGTTGACGGAAGCGGGCATTGTGCCGCCCTTGCCCCCGCTTTAACCTGCCACGACTCTATTCAGCCTGATGGCTACTATCATGACGGATGTGGTGTCGCCAATGGCGGCCGCGAGGTCGACGCGCGCTCAGAAACGGCGCGCGCCGCGACGGAGAAGTATTGTCTCAACCAGAATGTTGCCCAAGCCGAAACATATTGGCTGAAACATTTGGCCTGAAACCTATAGGAAGAGCCAATGGCCGACACGCCGATAGCGAGGAACGCCGCTGCCCGATGGAACGACCCCAGCCGGGGCGAGCGCTCTGCCGGGCTTGCTCCGATCGTCGTCATCAAGGGCGGCGCCGAAGGCAATCCGTCGGCAAGACGCCCGCGCGGCGAGGCGCACTATACGGCTTCCATCCATCACCTTCCGGTTCCGGTCCTGCAGCTCGATGCCGCCAGGCTCAGTGCCCTCTTTGCCGGATCGAAAGCCAGGGGCGATGCCGAGCACCTGTTCACCACTGCAGTTTCCCGGGCCGGCCTGTTCATCGCCGATGCCAACGAGATGGCCGTTTCCCTTTTGCAAGCCTCTTCGTCGGACGATCTGGCAGGGCCGGCCAGCTACCTGTTTGCGGCATCGCCGGAGACCATCAAAAGGCTGATACGCGCCTGGTTCGACGGAGCGAAGCTCTTCAGCGAGCCAATGAAGATGCGCAGCTTCAAGGGTGCCGTCCTGGACGTCAAACTGTCGGTCACCTTCTCGCCCGACAGTCTCGACACATTGCTCGTCGTGCTGGAGGATATCACCGGACGGAGACAAGCCGAGGAGCACGAAGTCGACCCGCTGCATACGGCGCGGCTCTGCACCCTCGGCAGGCTTGCGACCTCGATTGCCCATGAGGTGAACCAGCCGCTTGCCGCGATCGTCACGGACTGCGAGACGACCATGCGGCACCTTTCGCGCGACGAGCCGAACCTTGCCAAAATCAGCGAGCTTGCCACGCGCATGGCGGCGAGCGCCCATAGGGCAAGCGAAATCGTCAAGCGCGTCCGGGGCATGGCGAGCGGCCAACCGAACACGCGAATGCCGCTCGATCTCAACGACATCGTCAGGGACGCGCTGTCCTTCGTCCGCCATGAGACCGATATGCATGCGATCTCGCTTTCGGTGGTCTGCCGGCCCGGCCTGCCCACCTTCCTCGGCGACCGCATCCAGGTGCAGCAGGTCGTCGTCAACCTGCTCGTCAATGCCATCGAGGCCGTCGTCAGCGCCGCGAGGCGGCCGCGCCGCATCGAGATCGCCACCAGCGAGGCGGGCGGGAGGATCCAGTTCTCCATCCGCGACAGCGGTGACGGCATTTCGGCTGCCGATCTCGGCCGGATCTTCGACTGCTTCTACACGACGAAACAGGACGGCGTCGGCGTCGGCCTCTCGATCTGCCAGTCCATTGTCCTCAGCCACGGCGGCGATATAAACGCCGCCAATGCCGGCGATGGCGGCGCCCTCTTCCGCTTCTGGCTGCCGGCAGCCGAAACGCAGCCCGATCGGTAAGGCTTTATCGCAGCCCGAAACGTCACCCTTCCATTCGCATCTTTCCGAATAGCGGGATGGGGTTTGTGCATATCGGGGCTGACGCCGGACAGAGCCTCCTGCCAGCTTTCCTTTGCGGCGGCCGGCCGCTAATGCGTGTGAGCAAAAGCACAGGAAAGGCGCCCGAGCATGACACGTTCCATCAAATCCATCGCGGTATTCTGCGGATCGAATTTCGGCGCAACGGAAGATCTCGCCGATGGCGCCCGGGCGCTTGGCGGGGCCATGGCGCGTGAGGGCATCGGCCTCGTCTACGGCGGCACGACAAAGGGCCTGATGGGCGTCGTCGCCGATGCGGTGCTCGAAACCGGCGGCACGGCGCATGGCGTCATCACCGAAAGCCTGCACCAGCGCGGCCACTCACACCCGAAACTGACGACGGATGAAATCGCGCCGACGCTGCGCATCCGCAAGCAACGCATGGCCGAACGCGCCGACGCCTTCATCGCATTGCCCGGCGGCATCGGCACGATCGAGGAGCTGATGGAGGTCTGGACGATGAACCAGCTTTCGGAGATCGACAAGCCGGTCGGGCTGTTGAACACATCAGGCTTTTTCGATGCGTTTCTGAAATTCATCGACCATATGGTGGAAACGAAATTCCTGCCGCCGGCGCATCGCTATTCGATTTCGGTGAATGCGGATGTGGGCGGGTTGATCGGGGATCTCAGGGCGTTTCAGCGGGTCGAGGTGGCGAAGTGGTTGTGAGGGGGTAGATGCCTCCGACATGCTGGTCTGTATCGTGGCAAAACCCCTCCCCAACCCCTCCCCACAGGGGGAGGGACTAACTCGATGCGCGCACCTCGCTCATCCCGAAACATCGAGTATTTGGAAAGCGGGCGCGGCAGGTTAAGCCCCTCCCCCTTGTGGGGAGGGGTCTTTTCCGGCAGACGCCTATTTCCCCCCAAGCTCCTGCCCGACCAGCGACAGCCAGTACCGCACCCCATGCGCAATCGCCTTGTCGTTGAAATMATAGGCCGGGTGGTGCAGACCCGCACTATCCCCATTGCCGATCAGGATCATCGCGCCGGGCCGCTTCTCCAGCATATAGGAGAAATCCTCCGCCCCCATCGACTGCTCGTAGGCCGCATCCACCTGGCTCTCGCCGGCCACCTTTGCAGCCGCCGCAACGATAGCCGACGTCCTGCCGGCATCATTGACCGTTACAGGATAACCCGGCCGCCAGTCGATCTCGGCTTCCGTCTCGAACAGTTTCGCCGTGCCATGGACGATATCGCGGAACCGCTGCTCGACGGCCTTCCTCGTATCCGCCTGCATGGTGCGGATCGTGCCGCCGAGACGCACGGAGGCGGGAATGACGTTCAGCGCCTTGTCGTTGCCCGCTTCCGAGAAGGTGATGGAAACGACGACGGGATCGAAGGGATCGGTGAAGCGTGAGGCGATCGATTGCAGCGCGGTGACCATATGGGCGCTGACGAGCACCGGATCACGCGTCATGTTCGGCGAGGCCGCATGCCCGCCCTTGCCGTTGATGGTGATGACGAAACGGTCTGCACCCGCCATGAACGGGCCTGCGCGCGTGGCAAAGGAACCGATCTCCAGGCCCGGCTCGTTATGCATGCCATAGACCTCGTCTATGCCGAAGGTTTCAAGCAGCCCCTCCTCGATCATCACCCGCGCTCCGCCGCCGCCCTCCTCCGCCGGCTGGAAGATCAGCACGACCTTGCCGGCAAAATCCCGGTTTTCGACAAGGCACTTGGCGGTGGCGAGCAGCATGGCGGTGTGCCCGTCATGGCCGCAGGCATGCATGCGGTTGGCATTTCTGGAGGCATAGGGAAGATTGGTCTGCTCCGACATCGGCAGCGCATCCATGTCGCAGCGAAGCGCGATCACCTTACCCGGACCTCTCGCCCCCTCGATGACGGCGACGACGCCGCTCCTGGCAAGCCCGGTCGTGACGTCATCGCAACCGAATTCCGCAAGCTTGCCCGCCACGAACGCCGCCGTCTCCGGCAGGTCGAAGAGCAGCTCCGGATTCTGATGGATATGCCGGCGCCAACCCTTGGCCTCTTCGGCGACGGCTTCGATGGTGCTCATGATAGTATCCTCGTGATAGTGCGGCCGGGATGAGGTGAAACCTCGGCCGAAGGTGGGGTGGTGGGAGATTAGCCGCTGCGGCGGCGATTTGCCAACCGGGGAATGGATCGGGAAGATGAGAGAGCCGGACATATTGATCGTCGCCGGCCATGCGCGTTCCAGGGCTCTTAGTTTTTGACTCTCCGCTTTTTCCCATCGATCAGTCGATGCGGGCCTGGCCCCCTCAACGCAAGTTTGTCTGCCCAGTTGACCAGCCCGCATTTGTCGAGGGAAAGACACCCACAGCCGATGCAATCGGAAAKTCCATCKCGCAATTTCTGGAGTTGATGTATCCGCGAGTTCAATTCTTCTCTCCATCGCTGGGACATGGTCTCCCAGTCTTCTTTGGAGGGTGGTTGTCCCGCTGGAAGGCAGGACAACGCGTCACCAATGGAATTCAAGGAAATCCCAAGATTCTGAGCGACTTTGATTACTGCCACTCGCCGTAAAACATCGCTTGAATACCGTCTCTGATTTCCCGCCGTGCGGTAGCTTCGGATAAGGCCCTTGGTCTCGTAAAAGTGAAGCGCGGAAACCGCTACCCCCGACCGTTTGGCAACGTCTCCAACAGTAAGTTCTCGCGCCATTTGTCTGCCCCTTGACCTCAAGTTCACTTAAGGTTGTAGAGAACTTATCGCGGCAGGACAAGATACGCGATTTTCGCAGCTGGGCCGCGGTCAGGATGACGGATGGCTTTCTTCAGATATTCAAAAAATCGAACCTCCAGGGGACGCACGGCGATCGCGGCAGCGGCCTCGCAAACCTTTGTCATTGCGTCCCTCGTGCTTACGTATCGCACGATCAGTGGCTATAGCGGAGCATCAACTGACGCTGTCCCGGAATTGGTGACAGCGATCGTCGGTTTTGAAACGGGTTTTTTCTACGCTGCATTAGCCTGGCCGCTGTCGGTTCGACGGGCCGTCCTCGTTTCTGCCGCTGTAGTTGCTTTCGCAGCCGTTTACTGGGCGGTTTCACCGGAGCCTCAAGACCGGTGGCTTGCCGAAATCATAGCTGGCGCGGGCGTTGGACTTTTGACCGCGGTGGCATTTCGATGGCGGTTCTTCACGCCCCCTGCTTTTCCGAGGGTGCCATAATTGTTGCTTCAGTGACGGGGCCGGAGAATGCCCGATCAGCCCAATTGGTGATGCTTGTATCTGCAGATCTCACGATGCGTAGCATCAAGGCAACTCCCTCAGTCATCGGAAGGCGTGATAATGGTCAAGCTGCTCGGCGATCACGACCTCATCGGCCACGATGTGATGGCGAAGGCAATCGATGTCCTGGAACTCGCCTTTCGAGCGAGGCTCGATAACAAGATCGTATCGCCGCCAAGGCATCACGTCTCCTTCGGAGAGCATGGCGATCTGGTCTTCACGGTGGGCGGGATCCTTGGCGAAGCTCCACTGGCCGGATTCCGTGTGTACGATACGTTTCAGAATTCGAAGCAGTCTCAAATCGTCGCTGTCTGGTCGACGAACGAGGGAAGACTGAAAGGCCTGGTTCTCGGGGAACGTCTCGGTGCCATCAGGACCGGCGCAATCGGCGGCGTTGCGATCCGGCACCTGAGCTCACAGAATGCCAGGTCCGTGGCCGTAATCGGTAGCGGCGTCCAGGCGCGAACCCAGCTTGCTGCGGCCGTAGCAGTCAGAACGATATCCTCCGTTCGTGTGTACAGCCCGGATGTGGTCAACAGAAGAGCTTTCGCCCAAGAGATGCAACGCGAACTCAGTGTAGAGGTCACGCCTGTCGAAAGTGTTGCGCAGGCGACGGTGGATGCCGACATCGTTATCTGCGCGACCTCGAGCCGGACCCCAATCCTGCATATTGCGGATCTGACGCCGGGCGCTCACGTCAACACCGTTGGCCCCAAGCTTGTCGGAGGGCATGAAATTGGGCTCGACGTCGCTGATGCTGCCAAAATCATAGCCACCGATGCGCCTGAACAAACGCGAGCCTACGCCTCGCCCTTTTTTCTCGCTGGCACGCGACACGAAAATCGAATGGTCGATCTGGCCGAGTTGGTTTCTATGCCCGGAAGGATCCGGTCCTCGTCAGAGAACATAACTCTATTCTGCTCTGCTGGGCTCGCCGGAACCGAAGTGCTGTTGGCATCTGCTCTGCTCGACGCATTTTGACCTCATAGATATTCCTGCGGCGTATGCGCGGTAGCTGGGCTGCCGTGGCGTCCCAGCTACCGCGCGTCCACACAGGAATTAAGGAGGTATATGGGTGCCTCACCGACAGCCCATCTCGCTGGAATACCTCTGATCTCGCGCGAGACATTCGCGAAAAACAGCCCACATTCCGGTTTGGGGCTGGGCGCCCCTCACCCATCACGCATTCGCTTTCCTATTCGCAGCAACCGTCATCCATACTGCCGACAGCAGGAAATAGAAGGCACCGAACCCCGCATAGGGTGCAATGTCGAGGATGCTCGGCGGCGTGGTACCGAGCGACTGGCTGATCATGAACCCGCCGGCGAGCGTCGATTGTGCGCCGCTGAGGATCATCGCCCATTGCGCGCCGTAGGTGCTCCAGCGCCGCACGGCGGCCGAAAGCTGTAGCAGGCCGGAGAGGATCGCCCAGACGCCGAAGACGGCGAGGACGGCATAGGTGCTGTTCATGACGGCGATGATGACGGCGACCGTGGTGATCGTGCTGACGGCGACGTTGAACGTCTGGGCGGGGTTCGCCTTCAGGCCGCCGTTCGAGCGGGCGTCCACGAGGTTCGCCACCGCATCCCAGGCCGGATAGA
Organism: Rhizobium sp. P1_E6; assembly: GCF_056405875.1. Lineage (NCBI taxonomy): Bacteria > Pseudomonadati > Pseudomonadota > Alphaproteobacteria > Hyphomicrobiales > Rhizobiaceae > Rhizobium > Rhizobium sp. P1_E6. The sequence continues at coordinate 28,972 of NZ_JBFUBG010000050.1, forward strand.
TGACGAGCAGCACGGAGGCGAGTGCCGATTGGCTTCCCGACAGAGTGGCTGAAAGAATGGCGGCGACGATCCAGCCGATCGAGAACAGCGCACGGACGAAGTAGTAGGATCGCAACCAGCTCGATTGCGGGGAAGATTGGTTCTGCATGACAGGCTCCTTGTTGTGTCTTCCTACTAGTAGGTAGATCAATTCATGGAGTCAATCGTCAAAAGCTCCTGCCCTCAGCCGGCTGGAACACATGCTCGTGAGCGAACCAGCTGCGCCAACTTGACAGCCTTGCCGACCAGCAGGTAGCCAAGATCCATGGAACAGACGACCGCAGAAAAGATCCTTGACGTAGCGCAGTCCCTCGTCGTGGCGGGAGGCTATAACGGCTTCAGCTATGCCGATATTTCCGATGCGGTCGGCATCCGCAAGGCGAGCATCCACCACCATTTCCCCACCAAGGCCGAACTGGTGCAGGTGCTGGTCGACCGCTATACGCAGCGCGCCGAATCGGGCCTGAAGTCGCTGCGCGAACACGTCCCCGGCCCCGTCGAACAGCTGCAGGCCTATCTGAACTACTGGCAGAAATGCATCCTCGACGCATCGGAGCCTTTCTGCGTCTGCGCCATGCTGGCGGCCGAAATACAGATGCTGCCTGACAATGTGGCATCACACGTGCGCCGGCATTTCGAGAACCTGGCCGCCTGGCTGACATCGGTGCTGAAGGCCGGTGCGGAGCAGAAACTCTTCCGGCTGGACAAGTCGCCCGAGGAGGAAGCGCAGATCCTGATGGCCTGCGTCCACGGCGCCATGCTGTCGGCCCGCGCGCTTGGCCATCCCGACCTCTTTGCCGCAATCGTCGGCCCGCAACTCGCCAGGCTCAGGGCCTAGAGGCGACGGCTGCGCCCTCACCGATGGCGCACGGCATCGACGAGCAGGGAAAACGCCGGCGTGGACTGGCGGCGCGTCGGGTAATAGAGATGATAGGGTTCCCAATAAGGGCACCAGTCTTCCAGGACGCGTCGCAGACGGCCGGCCTTTATGTGCGGGGCGGCCATCGGCTCCGGAACATAGGCCAGGCCGTATCCCGCGAGCGCGGCATTCAGGATCTGGAAAATTCCGTTGAATGCGACCTGTCCGTCGACACGAACTCTGAGCTCGCGGCCCTCTTTCTCAAATTCCCAGGCATAGAAATTTCCATAGGTCGGAAGCCGAAGATTGATGCAGATATGCTCGGTCAGATCCTGCGGCACCGTCGGGATCTGGCGATTTTCAAAATAATCGGGGGACGCGACGACAGCGAAGCGTGAAGCGCCGCTGATCGGAACAGCGATCATGTCCTTCGCCACGACGCCGCCCAGACGTATGCCGGCGTCATATCCGCCGGCGGCGATGTCGGTCATGCTGTAATCGACGGCAATCTCGATCCTGATATCGGGATGCTTTTGCAGGAGGGGCATGAGCTTCGGCCAGAGGATGTAATCGACGGTGAAGTCGATCGCCGAGATACGGAACGTGCCGGCCGGCTTATCCCGCAGCTCTTTCAGGGAATCCAGCTCAGCCGTGATTTCTTCCAGTCGCGGCCCGGCGGTCTGCAGGAGGCGCTGGCCGGCTTCGGTCGGCGAGACGTTCCTCGTGGTGCGCACCAGGAGACGCACACCAAGCCGCTCTTCCAGCGCGCGAATGTTCTGACTGAGCGTCGGCTGCGCAATGCCGAGCTTTGCGGCGGCACGGGTAAAGCTCCGCTCCCGCGCGACCGTCAGAAACGCCATCAGGTCATCGAGACTTTCGGCCATTTATTGCCCCTGCCTATAAGTTCATTTGGATTATACCATCTAATCGGATGAGTTTGCAGGGCGTATCTTCTTTGCGAATGGCGGACATCACTCGCCAAGCAGCAATGGAGACGATCATGGATATCAGACGCAGCGGCTCGCAGCCTTCGGTCAAAGGCCCCGAAGACTGGTTTACGGGCACGGTACGGATCGATCCGCTCTTCGCGCCCCCGGAACCGGCCCGCGCCGCCGGCGCTCTCGTCACCTTCGAGCCCGGCGCGCGTACAGCCTGGCACACGCATCCGCTCGGCCAGACGCTGATCGTCGTGTCCGGTCTTGGCCTGGTGCAGCGTGATGGCGGCCCGGTCGAGGAAATCCGCCCTGGTGATGTCGTCTGGTTCCCCGCCGGCGAAAAGCACTGGCACGGCGCGAGCGAAACTGCGGCCATGAGCCATATCGCCATCCAGGAAAAGCTCGACGGCAGGAACGTCGACTGGATGGAGAAAGTTTCCGACGAGCAATATCGCCGCTGAACCGGAGGAGCGTCTCATGGATCGACGCTCGTTCCTTGCCGCCACGACGATGCTTGCCGTGGCCCCTCTTTTACCAGGAAACACAGCAATGGCAGATACACCATCCAATGGCCGTAAAGCCTTCGGCGATATCGCCCCCGCTTTGGCCGACTATACCGACAAGGTTCTTTTTGGTGACCTTTGGGAGCGCCCGAACCTGTCGCCGCGCGATCGCAGCCTCGTGACGATTACGGCGCTGATTGCGCTCTACCGGCACAATGAGTTGCCGTTTCATTTGAAGCGCGCGCTCGATAACGGCGTCACCCGCGACGAGATCGTCGAAACCATCACCCATCTTGCATTCTATGGCGGCTGGCCGGTTGCCAGCACGGCCCTGTCGGTCGCCCGCAAGGTCTTCGAGGAGGCTTGAAACCATGACGGAAGGTATTGCCGGCAAGATCATCGTCATAAGCCATTCCGGCCAGCTCCTTCGCCCGCACGGTGGCTTTCGCCATCAGCCAGCCTGATGACGTCGACATCAACGAAGTCCTGTTCCGGCCCACGGTTCAGGCTTACTAGGTTCACGGCCGACCGGACCAAGGACGCACCGTAATGTCGACGACGTCGCTGGCTCCAGCCTCCAGGCGCACCGTGATCATGACGCTTTTGCCGATAATGATCATGGTGCTTGTCGCCTTCCTCGTGATTGGCCTGGCCCTGCCGGTCTTGCCGCTGCATGTCCACCAGGATCTCGGCTATGGCACGTTCGTCGTCGGATTGGTAACCGGCAGTCAGTTCGCCGCCTCGCTCTTCTCGCGCGTCTGGTCGGGCAATGTCTGTGATCGCAGAGGCCCGAAATACTCGGTCATTTTTGGCCTTGTTGCAGCTTCCGCCGCCGGCCTTCTCTATCTGCTCTCCTTATGGTTCACAGCTCATCCGATCATCGCCCTGAGTGTCCTGCTGGCCGGCCGCGCAGTTCTGGGCGGTGCGGAAAGCTTCATCATTACAGGCGCGACCGTGTGGGGGCTCGGCCTCGTCGGAGCGAGCAATGCCGGCAAGGTCATCGCCTGGATGGGAACGGCGATGTTCGCTGCTTTCGCCGCCGGCGCGCCGCTCGGCATCGCACTTTACAGCGCCGGCGGATTTGCTGCCATCGCAGTAGCCACCCTGATTGCGCCGCTTCTGACGCTGGCTGTCGTCTTCCCTCTTCGCGCAACGCCGCCGGAGCATCGCCGTAGAGCCGGAATCCTTGCCGTTGCCCGGCAGATCTGGTTGCCGGGTCTCGGAGCCGCGCTCAGCAGTATCGGTTTCGGCGTAATCCTCTCTTTCGCTTCGCTGCTCTTTGCCGCGAATGGCTGGACGCCTGTCTGGCTGGCTTTTACGACCTATGCTGTTGCCCTGGTCATCGCCCGCCTGGCCTTTGGCCATCTGCMCGATCGGCTGGGCGGCGCAAAGGTTGCGCTCATCTGCGTTCTGATCGAGGTCGCCGGGCTCGTGCTGATGGGCCTGGCACCCTCGACGCTGCCGGCTGYCCTCGGCGCCGGTCTCGTCGGCTTCGGTTATGCGCTGGTCTTTCCCGGCCTTGGCGTTGAAGCCGTTCGCCGCGCACCACCCGAAAGCCGAGGTCTGGCGATGGGTGCTTATACGGCCTGCCTTGACCTTGCGCTCGGCATATCGGGGCCGGCGCTTGGCCTGGTCGCAACCGAGGCAGGACTTTCGGCCGTATTTCTGGTCAGTTCACTGGCGGTTCTCGGATCGGCATTCATCTCCGTGAAGCTGATGAACCGCGATGGCACGCGGTCACAGCAAACTTCCGAGCACGCGTCACCGAGCGAGTAGAGCCGGAAAGGCGGATCCGATCTCCGCAATGGCGCATGGTTGCCATGCCCGTCAGGGGTTCCGGACCTCAACCTGAAAAGCCGGTGCAGCTTGAGTGAGATCAAGGAGAAATCCTGTAGTTATGCCAGATTCCTGACCGCATGACGGGTGCCAGGCGACGAGTTCAAAGCATCGATCCTGCGCAGCCAAGAGGAAACGCCCAACCGGAACATGGGAGGCGTGCGGGCCATGAGCGTTCTGGACGAACCGAAAGCGCATCCGCGAATTCGCATTTTCGGGAAATTGCACGCATGGCTGCCCGATGTCGGGTTGAGGTCGACGATCATGGCGGCGGCAGCGGTCACAGGTCTGGCGGGCGCGTTCGTCCTTTTCCTGCTGGATTACGGTTCCGCAAGCCGCCTTGCCCTTGCGGCAAGCACCAGCACCGCCCTCGCATTCCTGTTGATCGACATCGTGGCCAAGCTCAGAAACGGCGATTTTGGTCTCGACCTGATCGCGGCACTCGCCATGGGCTCTACCCTCTGGTTCGGTGAATATCTGGCAGGAGCGATCGTCGCGCTGATGTATGCCGGCGGCCAGTTTCTGGAAGCCTATGCGCATCGGCGGGCCGACGAAGGCATGTCGGCCCTGCTGGCCCAGGTGCCGCGAACGGCACTTCGCCTCCTGGAAAACGGCATGGAAGAAGTTCCCATTCCGGACATTGCGGTCGGCGATATCCTGATGATCCGCAGAGGTGATGTCATCCCGGCCGATGGTACGCTGATGTCGGACAATGCATCGATCGATCAATCCGTCCTGACCGGCGAGGCCTTCCCGGTTCACCTGCAGAGGGGCGAGCGGATCGAAAGCGGCGCCACCAATGCCGGGGACGCGATCGAGATCAGGGTGGAAAGCCGCGCCGAGGACAGCACCTATTCCGGCATCGTCAAACTGGTCGAGGCATCCCGGCGTTCCAAGGCGCGGATAGCGCGGCTCGCCGATCGATATGCGATCGCCTTTCTTCTCCTGACGCTGGCAATCGCGCTCGGCTCCGCCATCCTGTCCGGTGACATGGCGCGGATCGTCGCGGTTCTCGTCGTGGCGACCCCCTGCCCGCTGATCCTGGCCGTTCCCGTCGCCCTTGCGGCCGGAACCTCGAAGGCTGCAAAGGCGGGCGTGCTGGTGAAGGGCGCAGGTCCGCTGGAGATCCTGGCCGACGCCTCCGTCGCGGTCTTCGACAAGACCGGCACGCTGACGGCGGGCGATCCCGAGGTCGTCTCCATCGAGGGGCCCGAAGGCACGGAAAGGATCTTGCGTCTCGCCGCCTCGCTGGACCAGGCATCGTCGCATGTGGTCGGCCGTGCGATCGTCAGGGAGGCGCGGAGGCGCCAGCTGACACTCTCGCGCCCGACCGACGTATCGGAGCTTGCAGGTGCCGGCATTTCCGGGCTTGTCGACGGTATCAGGGTAAGCGTTGGCGGCGACAATTACTTCACGCCGGATGGCAAGCCCTCCCGCCCCGCCGAGGGGAAAGGCAGAATGCAGGCAAAGGTCTTCTTCGACGGCCAGCTTGCCGGCGAAATCGGTTTCGAGGATCGCCTGCGCGGCGATGCCGTCGACCTCGTGGCCAAGCTGCGCAAGCTGGGTTTTGGCCGGATTGTGCTTGCGAGCGGCGATGAGCGCAGCGTCGCCGCCGCCATTGCCGGCTCCCTGTCGCTGGATGCCGTCGAGGCGCGACTGTCTCCCGCCGAGAAGGTCGAGGTCATCGCCAGGGAACGCGCGGCGAGCAAACGCCTGGGCGGAAAGGTTCTCATGGTCGGCGACGGCGTCAACGACGCTCCGGCACTCGCAGCCGCCGATGTCGGCATCGCCGTCGGCGCCACCAATCTCGCGGCCGCGGCCGAAGCCGCCGACATCGTCCTGATCCGCAACGACTTGAACAGGATCGCCTCCGCCATCGAAATTGCAAGACGTTCCCGCGCCATCGCTATCCAGAGCATTCTCGCAGGCATTGGTCTCTCGCTCATCGCCATGCTCTTCGCCGGCGCCGGCTTCCTGCCGCCGGTGACAGGCGCCATGCTGCAGGAAGTAATCGATGTGGCCGTGATCCTGAACGCGCTGCGGGCGCTACGCTAGGCCCTCATCGCGACCCCTGAGCCGAGCTCTAAGCCTTGGCCAGATGCTTCGGCCAGAATTCCTGATGGACTGCGGCGGCTTCCTCTTCAATGTTCGGTCCATCGACGGTGACGATGCGCGCCCCGGTTTGCAGCACCGCCCGGCTCGGCACGTTCAAACCGATCCCGGCGATCTCGCCCAGCCGCGCTTCGGAGCAAGCAAACACCATTCGCCCGATGCCCGACCAGTAAATCGCCCCGGAGCACATCGCGCACGGCTCCGTGCTGGTGTAGAGCGTGCAGTCAGCAAGATATGCGGTGTCGTAGTGCTGCGCCGCCAGTTTGATCAGGTTCAGCTCGGCGTGGTTCGTCATATCGTGGCCGGTAAAGACGCTGTTTTCGGCACGCAGGATGACTTCGCCGTCCTTCACCAGCACCGAGCCAAACGGCTCGTCTCCGTTTTCCATGGCGGATTTCGAGAGCGCAATCGCCTCGCGTAAAAACGGCTCGTGGTTTTCCATCAGAGTCTCCCCCAGAAGTTAGAGCGGGATGATTTTGTCTGGGATCGGGGAGATTTCCAAGGGCTGCAATTCGGATTCAGGATCGGCAGCCTGCTTCCCCGCAACCGTTACCGGGGAAATAGACGACGTCGCCGTCACCTTTGTCCCATCGGGACCGCAGACGACAGCGGCGATGTTTATCGGTTGTCTCGTTCAGTGGGCGRGAAACAGCGGCAGCTTGCAATCCTCGATCATCCTGCGGGTCACGCCGCCGAACAGGCTCTGCTGCCATCTCGGGTGGTTGTAAGCCCCCATGACGATGAKGTCCGCGCCCATATCCACTGCGTGCCTGGTGATGATCTCGTCGGCGCTCTTGCCTTCGCTCGAAAGGCGATCGACCTGCACCTTGACGCCGTGGCGGGCAAGGAAGGCCGCTATATCGGCACCCGGCTCTTCGCCGTTCACGCCTGTCCGCGCCATCGGGTCGACCATGGTCACATGAACGATCTCGGCCTTTTCCAGGAGATCGAGCGACTGGCGGGCCGCCCGCGCCGCCTCGTTGCTGGAATCCCATGCAAGGATGACGGCTCTTGGCGATGTGGTGATCGCGTGTCGCCCGCGGTTGATCAGGATCGGCGTCGGCGCCTGAAAAAGCGCACCATCGAAGATCCGCTTTCTGAAACTCGCGTCCTCGGCCGCATCGGATCCCAGGAGCACGACGTCGGCATAAAGCGCACGCTGTGCGATATCTTCGTCGGCCCAGGCAAATTCGGTATAGAGATCCTGGACCTCGAACGAGAGGTCGCTGGTGGAAAGCGTCTCCCTGATTTTGGCGCCCGTCGAGGCGAGTTCGTCGATCTCCCGCTGCCTCTCATCCAGCCAGATGGTGGAGATGGCATTGTATTCCCCGAGCGACGGCGCCGCGCCCATGAAAACGGCAAGCGCTGTCAGATGTGCCCCATACGCGGCGCAGAAGCTCGCCGCGCTTTTCAGATCCTGCTCATATCTGTTGCTTTTGAGGATGCTCAGAACTGTCGTGATGGCCATGATGGCTGCCCTCCGTGACTGATATCACGACGTTAGCAATCCCATCCGATGTGGTCTTTGACATCAGTCAACCACGATCCGCCGCCCGATCTCGCCTGAAAGTCCTGCTAGCAGTTGGGGCGGACCTGTGCGGATGAATCCCCGCCGGGAAGCCCTGCCGAGGAGCCGGTGCTGGTCATGCCATTGCAATCGGGCGTCCCGGTGCCCATGCCATTGCCGGTGCCGGAGGGGCCGCGCACGGACGGGTTCGTGCTACCGGGATCGGGGACGATGCTGTTGGTAGTGCTGTTTGCGTCCGGTGCCAGCGTATTCCCGCTATTGGTACCCGTGCCGACGCTGCCGGATGTACCAGCCCCGCCAGATGCGCCGGAGCCGATCGTACCGTTGCCGGAAGTACCACCCGCACCTCCCGCCGCGCCGCCTGCGCCGCCGCCCGCACCCGATGATTGCCCCATCGCCGAGGTGGCCAGCCCGATGGAAAGAATGGATGCCGTGATGAACTTCAGAAGCATGAGAAACCTCCATTGTGCTTCATTGGTCATCGGGGACAACTTCGCCTGCCGGTCGAGGTTCCCCAAATCACGGATAAGTTTTGACGTCAGTCGATGCCCAACGGCGTCCGGCAGCGGACTGCGAACGCGATCGATGCCGGCCCCGGCAAGGGGCCTGGCCAAGGCCCGGCACTCAGTCGATGCCGGGCGGGACAGTGATTAATGGCACGCCGCACGAGCGCGCACGCGCCCTTTCAGATCATGGGTGCGACGATGTTCGACCGAGAGAATGTCGATCAGGTCGACAAGCTCGAAATGGTGCTCGACGCCGCCGACATCGATGTGAACCTGGCCGTCGCTGATGTGTAAAGCAACGGCAACGAAGTTTCTCTCTTCGCCCTCATCCAATACCGATACAATAAACAGAGGCGCCTCCCTCTTACGCTTATCTCTTTTATAGAGAAGATCGGTGAATGCTTTATTATTAGCAGTTAATAATAATTTGTATTCAATAGATTGTACAGCTCCATATGCGAACACTCCGGAGATAGCCACAAATTCGAAAGGTATTTCAGTGCTCACAATTCGGCTGGCGGAAGCGGCAAACCAAGCTGGCATCGTGCGCCTATGGCACCAGGGGTGGCATGATGCCCACGCCGCCCTTGTGCCCCCGGAGGTTCTGGCGTTCAGGACGATAGACCACTTTCATACCTGGCTGGGCGAGGCGCGAGACACCTTCCACGTCGCCATCGACACCGAGCTGCGGGGATTCGTGACGGTAAAAGACGCGGAAATCGTCAAACTCTATGTCGGCAGGAATGCGCGGGCAAGGCATAGCGCAAAAGCTTCTCTCCTTTGCGGAGCGAAAGCTCTCGGAAAACGGGGTGCGGGAGGCCGAGTTGTTCTGTACGGCGGGCAACAGCCGCGCCGAAAATTTCTATCAGCGAGAGGGATGGACGCTCTCTCGGACCTTTGAAGATTATCTGTGGATGCCGGAAGGCAGCACCACAGGTCCTACTGTGCTGACCCATCGTTTTCAGAAAAATCTCTTGGCAACGGCGTAACCGGCCGTTCGCAAGAGATATGCTCGCGGCAGCCGTGACTCGCCTCGGCGCCCTTCAGCTCTTCTTCTGCGCCGCCGCCTTGCTGGAACTCGTGCTGCCCTTCGGCCGCTTGTCCAGAAGGCGTGAGAGCACATTCCCTTTTTTCCTGCGGGGGACGAGATCGATGTCGCTCACGAGCTTTGCACCGCCCTCGCGCCGCTCCAGGGTGATCTTGCGGCTGTGGAAGGCTTCGAGCTCGACGCGGTGCGCGACGCTGACGATGGTGACCTTGGGCAATTCCCGGATCACCATCTCCATCATCTTGTCCTGGCTCTTCTCATCGAGAGCTGACGTCGCCTCGTCGAGTACGATGATATCGGGATTGTGCAGCAGCAGGCGCGCGAAGGCGAGCCGCTGCTTTTCGCCGCCCGACAGCGTCTGGTCCCACGGCGCGTCATCCTCGAGCTTCTCGTTGAGATAGGCGAGCCCGACCTTGTCGAGCGCGTTCTTGATCTCATCCAGCGGCCAGCCGTCGGCGGCATTGGGATAGGCGACGGCGCGGCGCAGCGTGCCCGAGGGGATATAGGGCCGCTGCGGCAGCATGAACAACCGCCTGTCGGCGTGGAAATCGACGCTGCCGCGACCCCACGGCCAGAGACCGGAGATGGCGCGCACCAGCGTGCTCTTGCCCGAGCCGGATTCACCGGCCACGAGCACCCGCTCGCCTGGCTCGATCTCCACCTGGGTTTCCGTGACCACGGCAGTACCGTCATCCAGCGACACGGCGAGATCGTTGAGGCTGAGTATCGCCTCGCCTTCCGTCTCACCATGCTGGATGCGTCCGAGCGCGTCGCTCTGTTCTGCGCGTTCCAGCCCGTCGAGCGACATCATCAATGAGGCGACGCGCCGCGCGCAGGCGTTCCAGTCGGCAAGCCGCGGGTAGTTGTCGACGAGCCAACCGAAAGCGGTCTGGACGATCGCGAAGGCTGACGCTGCCTGCATCACCTCACCCAGCGTCATGCTGCCTTCCAGAAACTTCGGCGCGCAAAGCAGCACCGGTACGACAGGCGCAATCAGCATCGACCCATGCGACACGAAGGTCGTGCGCATATATTGATGGGCAAGCTGCGCCCATTGGCTCAGCACATTGGAAAACGTCTTGTCGAGGTCGCTGCGCTCCTCCTCTTCACCACCGAGAAGCGCGATGCTCTCGCCGTTTTCGCGCACATGCGTCAGCGTATAGCGAAACTCGGCTTCCACCTGGTTCTTAACCTCGGAGACCTGAACGAAATGTCGGCCGATGACGGCGATCGTCGTCGACGTAATGAGCGCGTAGAGCACCGCCGTGACGACGAGAAAGCCGGGAATGGTGATCGACATCCCACCGATCGGCAGGGTCAGGGCACCACCGATCGTCCAGAGAACCACAATGAAGGTCGAGGCCGACAGAAAGGCCGAGATGACGCCGGCGGTGAAATCGACGGGCGACTCCGTGGCAATCCGCAGATCCTCGGAAATACGCGCCTCCGGGTTCTTGTGATCGCCGCCGATGAGGTTCAGCTGATAGTAACGGCCGTTCGCCAGCCAGCGCGCGATGAGCCCGGTCGCCAGCCACCGGCGCCAGTGCCGCTGGATCATCATGCGGACATAGACCTGGCAGGTGACGAGGACGACGCTGCCGGCCACCAGCGGCAGGAAGACGGCGCTCAGATAATAGACGGTGCCGGCATCGTGCCGCTCTATGGCGTCGAATATGCCGCGGTTCCACCTGTTGATCCCATACTGGAAACCGACATTCATGCCGATCATGATCAACAGCCCGATGGAGCATGGCCAGGCAAAACCGTCGCCGCCACGGCCCCAGTAGCCGCGCGCACTGATCCAGAAACGCTTCAGCAGATATTTCTTGCGCGCCCTCTCGGCCTCCTCGGGCGTCAGGCCCGGATCGGGTTCGATAACATCTGGCGGCGGCGCGACCTCGACGGTCGATGCCTTGCCCTGGTGCGTCTCCTCGGCACCATCAGGCTTGGCGCCGTCGACCGATGTCGGTTTCAGTTTTGCGTCGGTCATGCCAGCGGAAACGGATTACCGATCGAAAGGTTTCACGATGGGGCAAGCTTGGTGCTTGCCGGAAACCGGAAGGTGCATCGACGGCTTCGATCGGACCGACATGTCGGGGAGAAACCCGAACCATACTGCCGCAGAACACAACGGACGCGAAAATCCGCTATTCGGTAGCAGATACCACCGTGACCGCAGCCGGCCCATTGCGGTCATGGCACGTGCCGCAAAGGCCGACCAGCGTTGCCGAATTCGGCCACTCGGCAAATCATCTCGCGAAGTAGCGTGTTGGTGTTGTGCCCAATGCCTTCTTGAACATGACGATAAAGGCGGTAGCGGATTCATATCCCAAGTCGCTCGAAACCCTCTGGACCGTAGCGCCGCTGGCCAGTTCGCGCAATGCGATGACCAGGTGCAGTTGCCGCCGCCATCGGCCGAAGGTCAGTCCCGTTTCCTGGACCATCAGCCGCTTCAAGGATCGCTCACTCATGGCAACGTGTGCCGCCCAATCGACCAGGGTGCGACGGTCGCTCGGCTCCGCCATCAGGGCAGCAGTGATCGCTGCGATTTTGGGATGGCTGGACGCGGGCAAGTCCAGCCCCTGTATCGGCATTTGCGCGAGTTCATCCAGCAAGACCCGCACCATACGGCCGACATGATCGTCCGGAGCAGAATTGACCGGTACATCCGCCAGTCGGAGGATCATCTCGCGGAGCATCGGCGACACAGACAGAGTGCAGCACTCCTGCGGCAGCTTGGCCGCTTCGGGTTGAACGAACAGATAGGACAGGCGTGCGTTGGACGTGACCTGGTTGCTGTGGGGCACGCCCCCGGGTATCCAGACTCCGCAGTCCGGTGGGACAATCCAGATGCCATTCTCCGTCCTGCATGTGACGGCTCCGTGCAGAGCCAAAATGAGCTGCCCTTGCTTGTGCTGGTGCTGGGGCACTTCAGCCTCATAGTCACTGAAGTCGAGGCGGACAGCGATGGCCGGGCGATCTGACCAGTCGGGATCAAAGTCGTCGTAGCAGGAAGGCAGTTTTGCGGATTGACCCGATTTGGAGATCATTTGGCATTATCTCCAAATTCGTACGGACTGCAACAGTCTACAATCGGGTGATCAACAACCGAAAGGAGACTGTCATGCGAATTTCTGTCGTCGGCGCCACGGGACGAGTTGGCGCCAAGCTGACCCGGACCCTGCTGAGATCAGGGCATCAGGTCAGAGCGTTGTCGAGAGGTGGCCCAGCGCTTGACGCACTGGTCGAGCTCGGAGCAGAGCCATTCCTGGGAAGCTTTGACACAGGAGCGGGAGACCTTGACCAATTTTTCCAGGGTGCAGATGCCGCGTTTCTCATGGTGAAGACCGATTGGAACAACATCGAGGGACACTACCCCGCTGTTGCCCAGCGCTTTGTCGATGCGCTCGAAAAATCCTCCGTCAAACTGGCCGTAAGCCTGACGGCCATGGGTTCAGACGTGAAGGGGAAAACGGGTCATTTCGAATGTTTCCACGATCTGGACGAAAAGCTCAACGAACTCGGCAATATCAATCTGGTCCACCTGCGCGCCGCCTGGTTCATGGAAGACGTGTCTGCGTGGACGGGACCGGTTGCCAAATACGGTCGAATTGCCTGGTTCTGCAAACCTGATTTGAAGATGCCTTGGGTGGCGACCGATGACATCGCATGGCTGGCAGCGAAGGAACTGACCAATCCGACGGGCAGACACCGCGTCACTCTCGAAGTCGGCTCGGAAGATGTTTCGATGAACGAACTGGCCGTGATCATTGGCAAGGAGATCGGCAGGCCGGTGGAGTACCGATACATCGAGACGACCCGCAAAGACGTGGAGGCTGAATTTCTGGCGCGGTTCGGGACGCCGGAAAAATGGCAGGACGACACGCTGAGTGCTGACGCTTTGAACAATGGCATCGTAAGGTTCCATGGGGAGCACGAGGATCGTCCGAAATTGCCCACGACGATGGAGGTCTTCATTGCTGGCGTTTGGAAGCCGCGTTACCTGGAGGCGGTCAGAGCGGGAAACCAACGAGAGACGTTTCCCATGTGGACCGCCAGAGACTAGCTAGATGTCATGCTGGTTTTTTGAACCCTCCCAGCAATCTCCAGTCTTTATTGGACGCTGCCGCAAATTATTAAATTGCGGCAGCGATATGCGAGGCAACGCTCCACCACCGTCTCGAACATATGTCGCAGGATATCGCTCTGCCGGAACCGGCCGTGCCGGTTCTTCGATAAGCTAGAGTGATCGGGCACCTTGTCGTCCAGGCCGAGGCGGCAGAACCACCGATAGGCGAGATTAAGGTGGACCTCTTCACATAGCCGCCGTTCCGAACGAATACCCATGCAGTAACCGATGATCAGCATCCGCATCATCGCTCGGGATCAATCCAAGGACGACCCGTGTTGCTGTAGAAAGGCTTCAACTGCGCTCGCACGCTGTCGAGTTCGAGATGACGGTCGATCCCGCGCAGCATGTGATCGACAGGGACGTGATCATCAAGGCAGAAGTCGTAAAAGAGCTGCACCGGAGCTGACTGACATCCCATCATCGCTCAATCCTGCGCAAATCAATGCGACGATTGAATCATGTCGTTATGGCTCCCGCAACACCGTGCCTCTGCTCGACTTTGGCTGATCATTCAAGTCTGTGTTTGCTAACGCACCGACGGACATCTAACTTCGATGCAATCAAAACTGAGGCCAGTCCATTGACCGAACACGATGATGATATCCAGTTCCATAACCTCAATCGAGAAGAACTACTTAGCTTGCTGGTACCAGGTGACATTCTTCATGCGGTTCATCATGACGGGCATGGAACGCCGCCATGTTTAGTCGTCTCGGTCGAGGCAGACACGATTACCACTCGCTCCGTCACGACACAGCAGCTGTACGTCTTCCATCGGAGGACTGGCGAAACGTTCTCCGGTGGAAATCAGCACGGTGCCACGATCAAGTCGGTCGAGCCGCTTCCAACCGAGATTCACAACACCCTGTTGGAATTAGACCGAAAATATAGGCTTGGTCACCGAAGCTCGAGTAGCGCAAAACTTACCGAAGGACAGAAGAAAGCGTTGCTATTCATCGCTGATCACTACGAACGTCATCGGATTTAAAACCACATTCTTTTGTGGCACAGAAGCCGTGGCGCAACGTTCGGGACGGAAGGCCGAAGCCGACTTTTTCAACGGTATCGGCGCATAGCCGACGTCGAGAAGGCACGCATTACTCAACGTCGGTCACCGCGATGCAGCCAGCACGACATCAGCCCCTTCAATGACATAGGTCGCATAGCGATGGTCGCGGATCAGGCTTATCTTTTGCTCCCGCCATTCGAGCAGCATGAAATAGGAAGAACCATCAGGCGGTTCGGCTGATACCAGCAATATTTCCCGGCCTTCCAGCCAGGCCGGTTCGATCCTGACCGGCGGATATTCGGCATAATAGGTGAAAAATCGACCGACGTCGGCGGCACCGGAGATTTCCGGCCGTCGCGCCTGACGAAGCCGAACATCCTGCGCCAGCAGGCGACGCAAAGCGTCCCAGTCCCGGGCGTTGAAGAGCGCTGCGAAGTTCAGGACCTCGGGGCTCGGCGGTGGCGGAACCTCGGACCGCACGTCGGAGATGGCGCGCAATCTCGCCCGACCGCGCGACAGATGGGCCTTGACGGCATCGACACTCAGTTCCAGCAGCGCTGCGATGTCCGCAAGCGACTCTCCCAGCACATCCTTGAGGATGACAGCGCTGCGTTGCGGCACCGGCAATTCTGCAAAGTGGCTGAGCGCCACCCGCACCGCGTCCTGCCGGATCAGCGCATCCTCCGCGCCGACAGCGCTGATATCGGCCAGATCGAAAGCCATCTCAATGGGCTCAGATCGCAGCGTGCTGCGTCGGCGCAGTGCATCTATGGCTCTGTTATGGACGATGCGAAACAGCCAGGGTCGCAGCGGCGTGTCCGGCGGGATCGAGCCGGCTGTCGCAAATACACTGGCAAACGCGTCCTGAATCACATCCTCGCCGTCGATGACAGAACCCACCAGACGGGCAGCATAGCGATGCAGTTCGGGGCGAAGCGCATCCGCTTCGCTGGCGAGCGCTGCGAGCAGTGCTTTCCTCTCCTCGTCTTCGAGAGCAGCGTCTTCTGTCATTCGATGACCGTCACACCCGTATCCCCACGCACCGCGTAGACCATGGCCTCGGCGAGAGCAGTCC
>NZ_JBFUBG010000051.1:0-44535 GCF_056405875.1 Rhizobium sp. P1_E6
GCGTTGCAAACCTCGATATCTGATCTGAAGGCGATCACAATAAGCCCCGCCGCCAGCAGTCTCGCCGGGCATATTTGTTTTAGATCATCACTTGCCGACGAAATGGCCGTTGGAGGCAATCTCGGAGAGCGGCTTGCGCTGGCTTGGGAATTCACGTTCCTGATTGCGTTCTGAAAGAACACTCTTGTCGGCGATACGGCCGACGGCAATGCCGGCTTCGACGCGATAACCGTCGGGAACGTCAAGCTTTTCCTTGATCTCGTCATGCTTGATGCCGCCCATGCCATGCGCATAGAAGCCGGAGATGCGGGCTTGGATAGCGAGGTATCCCCAGGCGGTCCCGGCATCGAAGGAGTGCGTGTAGCTCGGTCGTTCTTCACTGGTGCCGCGGGCGCCGTTGAAGCTGCGCGAGACCACAAAGATCAGTGCCGAAGCGTTCTTCGCCCATTCCTGATTGGATTCATTGAGCAGGCTAACGAATTTCTCCCAGTGCTCGGAACCCTTCAGAGCGTAGATAAACCGCCATGGCTGGTTGTTTGCAGAGGATGGCGCCCAATGCGCCGCATCGAGCAGTGTCAGAAGCTCGGCTTCTTGGATGATCGCGCCTGTGAAGGCGCGTGGTGACCAGCGATCCAGAAACATCGGATCGACAGGATATTCGGATTCGCGGCTATTGGTTTTTGTCATGCTGGCTTCCGGAAGTTGGCGATGGATGGGGATTCCACAGCGGAGATCACATAGTGATATTTCCGTGCCTGCTCGCTTGGCAAGCATCCTTTGATCGCAGCGAGTGTACAATCTGTTTCCAGAAACTGGGCTTACGCGCGCGAAGAAGTCTCGGTAAAGCAGCCTCAAATCCGATAGATCAGGAGATGCGGCGATGCTGGTGAATGGCAAATGGACCGAGGACTGGCAACCGGTCCAGGCGAAGGATGAGAAGGGCGGCTTCGTCCGCCAGATATCGAGCTTCCGCAATTGGGTGACACCCGACGGCAATGCAGGCGCGACGGGTGAGGGCGGTTTTGTCGCCGAAGCAGGCCGCTACCACCTCTATGTCGCCTATATCTGCCCTTGGGCTTCGCGAACGCTGATAGGCCGCAAGCTTAAGGGGCTTGAGAATGTCATCTCGGTTTCGATTGTCGAACCAGCGCTCAGCAAGCAGGGCTGGCGTTTTGGAGATTATCCCGGAGCTACCGCCGATGAGGTGAACGGTGCCACTTACATCCATGAAATCTATACGAAAGCGGATCCTGATTTCACGGGACGCGCCACGGTGCCGGTATTGTGGGACAAGAAACGCGAAACAATCGTCAACAACGAATCGTCCGATATCCTGCGCATGCTGAATAATGGTTTTGGCGATCTCGCCGACGGTGACATCGATCTCTATCCCCTTGCTCGACGGGCCGAGATAGACGCTTTCAACGATCGCATCTATCCGTCATTGAACAACGGTGTTTACCGCACCGGCTTTGCGACGACCCAGCTTGCCTATGAGGAGGCTTTTGCCGAGGTCTTTGGCTGCCTCGACTGGATCGAACCGCAGCTTGAAGGGCACGGCTTCCTGTTTGCCGACCATCCGACGGAAGCCGATATCCGCCTGTTCGTCACGCTCGTACGTTTCGATGTCGCCTATCATGGCCTTTTCAAATGCAATCTTCGGCGTCTTTCCGATTACGCCAATCTCAAGGCTTTTTGCCGCCGGATGCTGGATTGGCCCGGCATCGCGGGGACGGTGAATTTCGATCACATCAAGCGCGGGTACTATTCGATCGAGAGCCTCAACCCGACACACATCGTCCCGGTTGGTCCGTCGCTGGCGGAAATTTTCTAAGCGGGCGTACCGCTTCCGGGGCAAGTCATAATGACACCGATGAATAATTCGTTCATAGGTGGCGCATCTGCTTTCCATTGAGGAGGACATTCATGAAGCTGATGCGCGTTGGAGAAGCGGGCCACGAAAAGCCGGCTCTGCTCGATGCCGATGGCAAGATCCGTGATCTTTCCGCTCACGTAGCCGATATCGGCGGCGAGGCAATCACGCCGGCAGGTCTTGCGAAGATTGCGGCCCTTGATCCGAAAAGCCTGCCGGAGCTGGCGCCCGGCCGCATCGGCGCCTGTATTGCCGGCACCGGCAAATTCATCTGCATCGGCCTGAACTACTCGGACCATGCAGCCGAAACCGGCGCGACCGTGCCGCCCGAACCCGTCATTTTCATGAAGGCGACCTCGGCGATCGTCGGTCCCAACGACAATGTGCTGATCCCGCGTGGTTCTGAAAAGACCGACTGGGAAGTCGAACTTGGTGTCGTTATCGGCAAGACCGCGAAATATGTGAGCGAGGCCGAAGCGCTGGATTACGTCGCTGGTTACTGCGTTTCCGACGACGTTTCCGAGCGCGCCTTCCAGAGCGAGCGTTCGGGCCAGTGGACCAAGGGCAAGTCCTGTGACACTTTCGGCCCGATCGGCCCCTGGCTCGTCACGAAGGATGAAATTGCCGATCCGCAGAACCTCAACATGTGGCTCAAGGTCAATGGTCAGACGATGCAGAACGGTTCCACCAAGACGATGGTCTATGGCGTGGCTTTCGTCGTGTCTTATCTCAGCCAGTTCATGTCCCTGCACCCTGGCGATGTCATCTCGACCGGCACGCCTCCGGGCGTCGGCATGGGCATGAAGCCGCCGCGCTTCCTGAAGGATGGTGATGTCGTCGAACTCGGTATCGAAGGCCTCGGCACCCAGAAACAGCTCTTCGTAGCGGACCGTTAACGGCATTTCTGCAGGGAAGCTTAAACTTTGTGCGCCAAGCTAATGCCGGAGGTCAATTTTCCGGCATTTTTCTTTGCAGGACGAATGTTATGTTGCTGTGCAACAAAAACCTGTTAGCCTGCGTTGATGTGCCAGCGTTAACGGAAAGAGTCCGGCGCCCTTCAATCAGCGTCGTCTTTGCCGGATAGAGAAAGGTGGCGCCCCCTCATGTTTTACCAGCTTTATGAATTGAACCACGCAGCCTTGGCACCGTTCCGTGCTGCGGCCGATATCATGCGGTTCGCCTACTCCAATCCGCTGAACCCCTTCTCGCAGACCCCGATGGGCCGCACCATTTCAGCCAGTCTCGAAATGTTCGAGCGAACGACTCGCCGTTACGGCAAGCCGGAATTCGGGCTCAACGAAACCTCGATCGGCGGCAAGAAGGTTGCGGTACGCGAGGAAATCGTCTGGGCACGATCCTTCTGTAACCTCCTGCATTTTTCGCGCGATGTCCCGGCTGGTCACGGCGGCGATCCGCGCATCCTCATCGTGGCGCCGATGTCCGGCCACTATGCGACCCTCCTGCGGGGTACTGTCGAGGCATTGCTGCCGAACGCCGATATCTACATCACCGACTGGATCGATGCGCGCATGGTACCGATGACGGAGGGTACCTTCGACCTTTCCGATTATATCGACTACGTCATCGAGATGCTGCATTTCCTCGGTCATGACACCCATGTCATCGCCGTCTGTCAGCCTTCCGTGCCGGTCTTGGCCGCTGCCGCAATCATGGAAGAAGCCAAGGATCCGCTTGCGCCGTCGTCCATGACGCTGATGGGTGGGCCGATCGATACCCGCATCAATCCGACAGCCGTCAACAAGCTTGCCAAGGAGCGCCCGCTCGAATGGTTTGCCGATAACGTCGTCATGAACGTGCCCTGGCCGCAGCCAGGCTTCATGCGTCCTGTTTATCCGGGTTTCCTGCAGCTCTCCGGCTTCATGTCGATGAACCTCGACCGGCATCTGATCGCCCACAAGGAATTCTTCATGCATCTCGTGAAGAACGACGGCGAGCCGGAAAAGCACCGCGATTTCTACGACGAATACCTTGCGGTCATGGACCTGACCGCGGAGTTCTACCTGCAGACGGTCGAACAGGTCTTCATGAAGCATGCGCTGCCGAAGGGCGAACTCATGCATCGCGGCAAGCGCGTCGATCCCGCCGCAATTCGCAACGTCGCATTGCTGACGGTCGAAGGTGAGAACGACGACATCTCGGGTGTTGGCCAGACCGAGGCGGCCCAGACCATATGCGTGAATATCCCTGAGGAGATGCGTATGCATTACCTGCAGCCGGATGTCGGCCACTACGGCGTCTTCAACGGATCGCGCTTCCGCCGCGAGATTGCGCCCCGCATCGTCAACTTCACGCGCCAGCATTCCCGCGCGAAGAAACCGCCGGTTCAGCGCGTCATAAAGGGCGGCAAATCGGCGTGAGTTAGAAAACGCTGATTTAATGTCATCGATTCAAGGCCTTGTTCGATTTAACCTCAAATCGTCTTGAAGGCCGGTTCAGCGGTAACCATCTGTTTTTTCAGCACTCGGCATAGTGTCGGGTGCTGAACGCGAGGATACCGCACGATGAACCAGTCAGCATTGCTTCGCCCGGATTGGACTCCGGCTACCGTTGCCTTGATGATCCTCGGCTTCATGGTTTTCTGGCCTCTGGGGCTGGCCATGCTTGCCTACATCATCTTTGGCGAGCGGCTGCGCGGCTTCAAGCGTGACGTCAACCAGGCGACGGATGGCTTCTTTGCAGGCTGCCGCCGTTCGCATGGCCGTCACCGCCCGCACTTCTCGACGGGCAACGTCGCCTTTGACGATTGGCGCAAGGCCGAGCTCGATCGCATGGAGGAAGAGCGCCGCAAGCTTGATGAAATGCGTGAGGAATTCGATTCCTACCTGCGCGAGCTTCGTCGCGCCAAGGATCAGGAAGAATTCGATCGCTTCATGCGCGAGCGCAAGAACAACCGGCGTGAGGATAATGGCCCGGTCGCAGAGTACCAGACGCCGTAAAGCGTGATCACATAAAATCTATGGCCGGCATCGCTTTCGATGCCGGTTTTTCTTTGCCCGGATTTCCGACGAATCGTATAGAAAATCCCTATGTTTCCGCTTCTGAAGATCCGCCGTCCGACAAAAAAACCGGCGCCGCCTGAAACGCGGACGCTCGATGTTGCCGGTCGTCTGATGCCCTTGACGATCAAGCAGCATGATCGCGCCACCCGCATTACGCTTCGTATCGAGCCGGGCGGCCGGGCGCTGAAAATGACGGTCCCGAAGGGACTTGCCGCCCGCGAAGTCAACGCCTTCCTCGATCGTCATCAAGGCTGGCTGCTGACCAAGCTTGCGAAATTCTCAACCGAAACGAACCTGCGGCATGGCGGCGAAATTCTCTTCCGCGGTATCAAACATCGCATCGAGCACACCGGCAGCCTGCGCGGACTGACCGAAGCGGTGGTGGTGGATGGCAGATCTGTCCTTCGCGTAAGCGGCCTGCCGGAACATGTCGGCCGCCGCATCGCTGCCTTTTTCAAGAAGGAAGCTCGCGTCGATCTCGAAAGATTGTCGCGCATGCATGCCGCCTCCATCAAGGCGCCGATCCGCTCCATCTCCATGAAGGATACTCGCAGCCGCTGGGGCTCCTGTTCTTCGGAGGGAAATCTGAGCTTCTCCTGGCGTATCGTCATGGCGCCGCCTTCGGTGGTCGACTACCTTGCCGCCCATGAAGTGGCGCATCTGAAGGAAATGAACCATGGCCCGCACTTCTGGGCGCTCTGCAAGAAACTTTGCCCCCATATGGAAGAGGCAAAGTCCTGGCTGAAGCGCCAGGGCAGCCAGTTGCACGCCATAGACTTCGATTAAATCCGGCCGCCTTAAATTTAGGCCGCATCGCAAATTGGCTCGACTCTTTGCCCGTTTCATGTCACTTCGCTGCCATGAGACCGGATATCAAAATCTGTGGTTTGAAGACGCCTGAGGCCATCGAACGCGCATTGAAGCGTGGCGCGACGCATCTCGGCTTTAACTTCTTTCAAAAGAGCCCTCGTTACGTCGAGCCTGATATTGCCGGCAAGCTCGCCGAACCGGCGCGCGGCAAGGCGAAGATCGTTGCCGTCGTGGTCGATCCGAGTAACGACGATCTCGATGAAATCGTTGCGCTTTTGCGTCCCGATATGCTGCAGTTGCACGGCAGCGAAAGCCCGGAGCGGGTGCTGACCGTCAAGGCGGTCTACGGCCTCCCTGTCATCAAGGCATTGCCTGTTCGTACCGCCGATGACCTGAAAAGGGTGGAAGCCTATATCGGCATCGCCGACCGTTTCCTCTTTGATGCCAAGCCGCCGAAAGGCTCTGAACTGCCTGGTGGTAACGGCGTTTCCTTTGATTGGAGCCTGCTCAGCTGGCTTGACGGCAGTGTCGACTACATGCTTTCCGGTGGGCTCAACAAGGCCAATGTCGGGCAAGCACTTGCAATCACCAGGGCGCCGGGTGTCGATACTGCCTCGGGTGTCGAGAGTGCGCCGGGTGTGAAAAGCGTAGCGATGATCGATGAGTTTTTCGATGCGGTCGAAGAGGCATGTTTGCCTGAAACGACCTCAGGGAGTTGAAAGTGAACCAGACGCCTAAACCGAATTCCTTCCGGTCCGGTCCGGATGAAGATGGACGCTTTGGCATTTACGGGGGCCGCTTCGTGGCCGAAACCCTGATGCCCCTGATCCTCGAGCTGCAGGACGAGTGGGAAAAAGCGAAGAAGGACCCGGAATTCCAGGCGGAACTGAAGCATCTCGGTACCCATTATATCGGCCGTCCGAGCCCGCTCTATTTCGCAGAGCGCCTGACGCAGCATCTCGGCGGCGCCAAGATCTATTTCAAGCGCGAAGAGTTGAACCATACCGGCTCGCACAAGATCAACAATTGCATCGGCCAGATCCTGCTCGCCAAGCGCATGGGTAAGACGCGCATCATCGCTGAAACCGGCGCCGGTCAGCACGGGGTTGCATCGGCAACCGTTGCCGCCCGTTTCGGCTTTCCTTGTGTCGTCTACATGGGCGCAACCGACGTCGAGCGCCAGGCGCCGAATGTTTTCCGCATGAAGTTGCTGGGGGCTGAGGTAAAGCCGGTTACGGCAGGTAGCGGCACGCTGAAGGATGCGATGAACGAGGCGCTGCGTGACTGGGTCACCAACGTCGACGATACCTATTACCTGATCGGCACTGCTGCCGGCCCGCATCCCTATCCGGAAATGGTGCGTGACTTCCAGGCCGTGATCGGCACGGAAGCCAAGCAGCAGATGCTTGAGGCTGAAGGCCGTTTGCCGGATCTCGTCATCGCTGCTGTCGGCGGCGGTTCGAATGCGATCGGCATCTTCCATCCCTTCCTCGATGACGAGGGTGTGAAGATTGTCGGCGTCGAAGCCGGCGGCAAGGGTCTGCAGGGCGACGAGCACTGCGCCTCGATCACCGCCGGCTCGCCCGGTGTGTTGCACGGCAACCGCACCTATCTGCTGCAGGACAATGACGGGCAGATCAAGGAAGGCCATTCGATCTCGGCTGGCCTCGATTACCCCGGCATCGGCCCGGAGCATTCGTGGCTGAACGATATCGGCCGCGCCGAATACGTGCCGATCATGGATCACGAGGCGCTCGAAGCCTTCCAGACGCTGACGCGCCTCGAAGGCATCATCCCGGCGCTCGAGCCTTCGCATGCGCTTGCCGAAGTCATCAAGCGTGCGCCCACTATGGGCAAGGAAGAGATCATCCTGATGAACCTCTCTGGCCGTGGCGATAAGGATATCTTCACCGTCGGCAAGATCCTGGGAATGGGACTGTAATAGACATGACCGCACGTATGGATAAACGCTTTGCCGATCTGAAGGCAGAAGGTCGCCCGGCGCTCGTAACCTACTTCATGGGCGGCGATCCCGACTACGCGACCTCGCTCGGCATCATGAAGGCACTGCCGGAAGCCGGCGCCGACGTCATCGAGCTCGGCATGCCTTTCTCCGACCCTATGGCCGATGGCCCGGCGATCCAACTGGCTGGACAGCGCGCGCTGAAAGGCGGCCAGACGCTGCAGAAGACGCTGCTGCTCGCTGCCGATTTCCGCAAGACGAATGACGCAACGCCGATCGTGATGATGGGTTACTACAATCCGATCTACGTCTACGGCGTCGAAAAATTCCTTGATGATGCACTTGCTTCCGGTATCGACGGCTTGATCGTTGTCGACCTGCCGCCGGAAATGGATGACGAACTCTGCATCCCGGCGCTGAGGAAAGGCATCAATTTCATTCGTCTGGCAACGCCGACGACGGACGAAAAACGCCTGCCGACCGTTCTGAAAAACACGTCGGGCTTCGTCTATTATGTCTCGATGAACGGCATTACCGGTTCGGCCCTGCCGGAGCCGTCGCTGGTTTCGGGTGCGGTCAAGCGTATCAAGCAGCACACCGAACTGCCGGTCTGCGTCGGTTTCGGCGTCAAGACGGCCGAACATGCCAAGGTCATCGGCGGCTCGGCCGATGGCGTGGTCGTCGGCACGGCAATCGTCAATCAGGTAGCCACCAGCCTGACGGCGGATGGAAAGGCGACGGCGGACACGGTTCAGGCCGTTGCGACGCTGGTTCGCGGTCTTTCCACAGGAACGCGATCGGCACGCCTTGTTGCTGCCGAATAGTTTCCCCACATTGGCACTGGTCAATCAGGAGTATTCGAGTTGAACTGGATCACTAACTACGTTCGCCCGCGGATCAATTCCATGCTGGGCCGTCGCGAAGTGCCGGAGAACCTCTGGATCAAGTGCCCGGAAACGGGCGAGATGGTCTTTCACAAAGACCTCGAAGGCAATAAATGGGTCATTCCCGCCTCCGGCTATCACATGAAAATGCCGGCGAAGGCGCGTCTTGCCGACCTGTTCGACAATGGCGACTATGAAGCCCTGCCGCAGCCGAAGGTCGCCCAGGACCCGCTGAAGTTCCGCGATTCCAAGAAATACAGCGACCGTCTGCGCGACAGCCGCCTCAAAACGGAGCAGGAGGATACGATCCTCGCCGGTCTCGGCAGTGTAAAGGGTCTGAAGCTCGTCGCGATCGTTCACGAATTCAACTTCATCGGTGGCTCGCTCGGGATGGCTGCCGGCGAAGCGATCGTCAAAGCCTTCGAACGCGCGATCGCTGAAAAGTGCCCGCTTGTCATGTTCCCGGCTTCGG
Source organism: Rhizobium sp. P1_E6 (assembly GCF_056405875.1). Lineage (NCBI taxonomy): Bacteria > Pseudomonadati > Pseudomonadota > Alphaproteobacteria > Hyphomicrobiales > Rhizobiaceae > Rhizobium > Rhizobium sp. P1_E6. The sequence continues at coordinate 9,023 of NZ_JBFUBG010000051.1, forward strand.
GCGGCGCGCGCATGCAGGAAGGCATCCTTTCGTTGATGCAGCTTCCGCGCACGACGGTTGCCGTCGATATGCTGAAGGAAGCGGGCCAGCCCTATATCGTGGTTCTGACCAATCCGACCACCGGCGGCGTGACCGCATCCTACGCCATGCTCGGCGATATTCATCTGGCCGAGCCGGGCGCCGAAATCGGCTTTGCCGGCAAGCGCGTCATCGAACAGACGCTGCGGGAAAAGCTCCCGGAAGGCTTCCAGACATCGGAATATCTGCTGGAACACGGCGTGGTCGATATGGTCGTCAAGCGTCACGATATCCCCGAGACGCTGGCGCGCCTCTTGAAGATCCTGACCAAGAAGCCGGTTTCGGCTGCAAATGATGCAAATGGCGTGATTGCTCTGGCGGCGAGCGCCTGAGCCACGGTTCCGATAGGATAGGGCGGGCCGATGACAGACAGAGGCCAGGTCGCGGTGAGTGAGGCGGCACAGGAGATCGGAAAGCTCATGGGATTGCATCCCAAGGGCTACGATCTGTCCCTGGACCGCATTCAGCGCCTTCTTGAGGCGCTCGGCAATCCCGAGCGCAATCTCCCGCCTGTCATCCATGTTGCCGGCACCAACGGTAAGGGCTCGACGACAGCTTTCTGCCGCGCGCTGCTGGAAGCGGGCGGTTATAGCGTCCACGTCCATACCTCTCCGCATCTCGTCAACTGGCATGAGCGTTACCGCATGGGTGTTGCGGGCGGGCGCGGGCAACTGGTCGACGACGCTGTCTTCGCTGAAGCTTTAAGGCGTGTGGCCGAGGCCAATGGCGGTCAGAAGATCACCGTCTTCGAAATCCTGACGGCAGTCACTTTCATCCTTTTTTCCGAACAGGCAGCCGATGCCGCGATCATCGAGGTTGGCCTCGGTGGACGCTTCGATGCCACCAATGTCATTCAGGATCCCGCCGTTTCGGTCATCATGCCGATTTCGCTGGATCACCAGCCCTATCTCGGCGACCGGGTGGAACTCATCGCGGCCGAAAAGGCCGGCATCATGAAGCGCGGTCGTCCCGTGGTCATCGGCCATCAGGACTATGACGCGGCGCTTGACATGCTGATGTCGACCGCCGAGCGGCTGAACTGCCCGAGCGCCATCTTCGGCCAGGATTTCATGGCGCATGAGGAATACGGCCGGCTGATCTATCAGGATGAATTCGGCCTGGCGGACCTGCCCCTGCCGCGCCTTCCTGGCCGTCATCAATATGCCAACGCTGCTGCTGCCATTCGCGCCGTCAAGGCTGCGGGCTTCACGGTCACCGATCCGATGATGGAAAAAGCGATGGGAACGGTGGAATGGCCGGGCCGCCTGCAGAAACTCACGGAAGGCAGGCTGTTGAGCCATGCGCCGGCGAAATCGGAAATCTGGATCGATGGAGGCCACAATCCGGGCGCCGGTGAGGTGATCGCCGAGGCCATGGCGAATTTCGAAGAGCGTCAGCCACGTCCGCTGTTCCTGATCTCGGGCATGATCAACACCAAGGATCCGGTCGGTTATTTCAAGGCCTTCACTGGATTGGTGGAAAAGGTCTATTGTGTGCCGATCCGCGGTAGCGAAGCGATGATCGATCCGGTCATTCTCGCCAATACCGCCTATGAAGCCGGCCTTGTGGCCGAACCGATGTCATCAGTCACCGATGCTCTGGACGCTATTTCTTCGGTCGTCGACCCCGAAGGCCCGCCACCCCGCATTCTGATCGGTGGCTCCCTTTATCTCGTTGGCGATGTTCTGGCAGAAAACGGTACACCGCCCAAATGAAAAAGCCCGGCAGATGCCGGGCTTTTCACATTGAATCTGTCGATATCGTCAGGCTGCGCTGGAGATCCAGTTGGAAAGCGCCGTCTTCGGCTTTGCGCCGACAGAGATGTCGGCAACTTCGCCGCCCTTGAAGATCGCAAGCGTCGGGATCGAGCGAACACCGAACTGAGCCGCTAGTTCCGGGTTCTCATCGATGTTGAGCTTGACGACCTTTACCTTGCCGGCCAGTTCCGTGGCGATTTCTTCGAGGCTCGGAGCAATCATTTTGCACGGACCACACCACTCAGCCCAGAAATCGACGACGACGGGTTCTACGGACTCCAGAACTTCCGACTGGAAGTTGTTGATATCGACCTTAACGGTAGCCATAGGCTGCTCCTTTACCGGATTTGGTGTTGGATAAGATGTGAGGGTGCGGTGCCGGAATTTCAATGTCCGATATTTCACTTTGTGTTGAGTCCTGCAAGTGCAGAAGCCAAGGCCTGCTCACTGAGGGTATGGATCGTCGCGTTTTCCGTATAGACCAGCATGCAATCGATCCGTTTGGTAGGATAGAGCGGCTTCAGGATTTCCCGATAGATCGCAAGCTGCGCCTTGTGCGCAAAAGGGATTTTGTCTTCGCTTGTCGGTGGAACGCGATTTGTCTTGTAATCCAGAACGACGACGCTGTCTGGCATGACAGCAAGGCGGTCAATCCGGCCGGAAACGGCATATTCCCGGCCTTCCAGCCTCAAGGTTCCCATGATCGAGATTTCTGCCTGGGCATGAACGCTGAAGACGGCTTCAAGCCTTCCATCCTGCAAGAGTTTCACAACCGAATCGACTAAAGCCTGGCGCTCTATAGCCGGCCAGTATCGCGCGGCGCGTTCGGCATAACGCTTCGCTGCATCGGCCCGCTCGTCTGCCGGAATATCGGGAAGGGCCTGAAGCATTCGATGGATGAGGCGGCCCTTTTCCAGTGAACGGTCGCTGCTCTCTTGATCGCCGAAGAGCGGCGAGGTCACCAGCAGGTCATCGGCCTCCTCGTCAATGATCGTACCGGCACCGGAAGGACTAAGCGGCCGCGGCAGTTGTTTCTGCGGCGGCAGAGGGCGGAAAAGGTCCGGGGGGACCGTTTCGACGGTTGCCTGTTCAGGAGCACGGTCCATTCGCTCGAAGCTGCGCTCGACCTGCGGCACGCGCCAGCGCATGCCGTCCCACTCTCCATCCGGCCCCGAGAACGTCGCTTTCTCGACATGCGGATGCTCTGCGTCGAGCGCGGTGGAAATCATCATATGCCAGGTGTCGGCGTTCAGCCGCACGCCGCGATAGCCGCAGACGATCAACCGATCGGCCGCACGCGTCATCGCCACATAGAGCAGGCGCCGATACTCCTCCTCCGCAAGCAGCTGGATGCGTGCTGCATCGGTCAATGTCAGCGAATTGCCGAGGTCGCTGACGGGAACCCAGACCGGCATCGGAGGCTCTTCCGGTCCAATCTCCAGCAACCGGAGCTTTGGCAGGTGGGTATGGGTAAAAGCTTTGGATCCGCCATCGACCAGAAAGACGATTGGTGCTTCGAGACCTTTGGAGGCATGCACCGTCATGATGCGCACCTCGTTGCGGCCTTTGTCCTGCTCGCGCTTCACTTCCGGCGCTTCAAGCTCCAGCGTCGAGATGAAGGATTGCAGGCCGGGGATACCAGACGTTTCGTGGTCCAGCGCAAAGGTCAGGAATTCGTCAAGGATATCGCTGACTTCGGTGCCGAGGCGCGCCAGGAATTGCCGCCGGCCGCCATGGCTGCCGAGGACGCGGGCATAAAAGTCGTGGACAGAAAGGCTTCGGGATTGTGCGAGAAATAGTTCCAGCCTTGCGACGGCCGCGCCGAGACGTTCATTGCCGTCGGCTGCATATTTACGAAGATGGTGCCAGACGCTTTCATGGTCGCCGCGGAGCGCCGCAACAGCAAAAATATCCTCTTCCAAGAGATTGAAGAGGGGGCTTTTCAGGAGCGCGGCGAGCGAAAGATCGTCTTCCGGCAGGAGTAGAAAACGGCCGAGCGCCAGCAGATCCTGCACGGCGATATGGCTGGTCAGCACCAGCCGGTCCGCGCCGGCAACGGGAATGTCGCCGCGCCGTTTCAGTTCACGTGTCAGCGCATTAACGAAGGCGTCGCGTTTGCGGACGAGAACGAGGATGTCGCCGGCTTCGATAAAGCGTTCCCTACCCTTTTCGACAATCGTTTCGCGGCCGACGAGAGTACCGATCGTGTGAGCGATGCGCCGTGCCAGGATGGCGGCCGGCGCGCTCTCGGGTGTCGCGTCGAAGGGAGCGGTCCAGTCCTCGTCCTTTACCACGACATCGGGCACGACCATTTCCCAGAGATCGACCGCACCTGGATGGCCGATGCGGCTGGAGCGATGCACGACCGGCTCGGTGCCGAGGCCGCGAGCATTCTCTGGTGGGGTAAAGATATGATCGACGGCGAGCAGCACGTCGGAGGTGGAGCGGAAGGACAGCGGCAGACGAACGGTCGAGAAGGCGAGGCCGCTGTTCTGCACACGACGCTGCGTCCGTTCCTTCTCCTCGGAAAACCTTTCCGGCCGCGCGCCCTGGAAAGAATAGATCGACTGTTTCTCATCCCCGACGGCAAACAGTGTACGGACGACAGGCCGCGAACTTTCTCCCGAGAAGAAATCCTCCGCCAGCGACTGGATGACGCTCCACTGAATGGGACTGGTATCCTGTGCTTCGTCGACGAGGATGTGGTCGATACCCTGATCGAGCTTGTAGTGGATCCACGGGCCGACGCCGCTCTTGGTGAGCAGGTCGGCAGTGCGGGTGATCAGATCCTCGAAGTCGAGATGACTGCGCTGCTTTTTCAGTTCCTCGTAGTCGCTATTCAGGCGGTCCGCGAGCATGAGAGCGGCACGCGTTGCCGTATGCATCCGCATCATCTTCAGCCGATTCCGGCAATCGACGACATGGGCGCGGGCTGCGGCGATCGCATCGGCAAGCTGCGGCGCTTCCGCGAGCATCGCTTTGACGAAGAACTGCCCGTCCGTCTTTGGCTCACCCTTTACCGTCAGGAAGACCTTCTCCAGAAGCGGCGCTTGCGCCGTGACGTCCCGTTCGCGCCCAGCACGACGCAAACCCTCGGCAACGTCCTGCGCCTTCGCTCCACCCTTTCCGGCGGCCAGCGACAGGTAAAGTTCCAGCGTTGCACCCGAAAGCCCCGGTAGTGGCCAATACCGTTCGGCCAATCTCTCTTCCGTATCGTCGGGCGCCAGGCCAAGCTTCATGCGAAGCAGATGGTCGGCGCCGCCATGCTGTTCGGCTGCGAACATGAAGCGGCGGATGGCATTTCTGTTGGCAACGATCTCGCCGAGCAGATTTTCAAGCCCGGATTCATCGCCCAGATTGAGCACATAGGCGAAGGCATCGGCGAGATCCCGATTATTCTCCGGCGATGTTGCCGTCAGCAGTGAACGGCGCGCATCGGCAAGCAGCGTCGCGGCCGCCCGGTCATCGAGGACGGAGAAATGCCCGGCGACATTTGCTTCCAGCGGAAACTGGTGCAGCAGCGCTTCGCAGAAGGCGTGAATCGTCTGGATCTTCAGCCCACCCGGCGTTTCCAGCGCCTTGGCGAACAGTCGCCGGGCTTCCGCAAGTTTCAGGGAATCCGGCTCACGACCTTCGATTGCTGCGATGCGCTTGGCGAGTTCCTCATCCGGAAAAATAGCCCATTCCGCCAGCCGCTCGAAAACGCGATTCGACATTTCGGAAGCGGCAGCCTTCGTATAGGTGAGGCAAAGAATGGCGGAGGGCCGCGCACCGGCAAGCAGCAGCCGGATCACCCGCTGGGTCAGAACATGCGTCTTGCCGGAGCCGGCATTCGCTGAAACCCAGGCAGAACGGGCCGGATCAGAAGCGATCGCCTGCTGGATCGTCGTCCAGCCGATCCAGGTACCGGGATCATCGCCCTCTGGAAGCGCGGTCGGATTAATCATCGCCTCCTCCTTCCGGGTCAGCGGTCGCCCATTCCGCAACGCGGGCAAGATGATCGTAATCGCCGCCGAAATCGAATTGTTGGGCGGGGATCAGCCGCGAGGTAAAACCCTTCTCACCGGACTGCAGGAGGGTGACAAATTTCACTAGCTGGTCGATCGCTTCCTCGGCGAGTTGCATCGCCGATTTTGCGTTGTCGCTGTTGGCTTCCTCGTTGTTGACCTTGTCAGTATCGAAACGACTGCCCGGCCGCAGGCGAACATAGAGGAGATCATTCGGCACGAGGCTGCCTGCATCGCGGAAAGCTCCAGCTTGTAGTGCTGCTGCTTCAAGAGCAAGCTGCGGATCAAGCAGAGTACGTGCTTGCCTCAGAGTAGGATTGAGTCCGGTCTTGTAGTCAATGATATCGGCGCTGTTTGGGCCTTTGATATCGATACGGTCGGCAACGCCGGTGAGCCGGATATCGATACCCTCGAGTTCGACACCACCCCTCACTTCCGTCAGCCTCTTCTGCACATCGGGCTGCCGCCCAGCCTCCCAGTTGAGGAAAGCACGCGCGACCTCACGGAAGCGCGGCCGCCAGACGGCGTCGATATGCGGCGGCAACTGCTCCATGTCGAAGAGTTCGGTCAGGATGATTTCCATCGCCGCGGCCGCCTCCGGCGTTCCTGCTATATGGCCTTCGCGAACAAAGCGATCGATGATCCTGTGGTAGAGCGTACCGCGTTCCGCCGCGCCCGGATCGCGATTGAACGGGTCGACGGGATCAAGGCGCAGCACGCGTCGTGCATAGATCGCATAGGGATCGCGGCGCAGTCGCCCCACCTCGCTGAAGGAATAGGATCTGGGCTGTAGGTCCCTTGGCGGCTTGGGGGAGGGCCGTTGCGCCGGCGCCTGATTGTCACCCAGATCGATCTGGTTTGCCCAGTGAACGAAACGCGCGCCCCGCTGGCGTAATTTCTCTTCGAAATCCTCGCCGCCCAACGCCAGAAGCCTCTGCAGCCATCGGGAGGCGACAGTGGGTGTCGAGCCCTGGCGCAATGCGCGTGAATAGATCAGATGACGGGTACCGTTCGCCATCTCGAAGTCATGCGCCAACTGGCCAATGCGCCGTTCCGGCGGCTCCAGCCCGATTTCTGTCTTCATCATACGGGAGACAAAGGGATTGTTGGCGGTCTGTCCTGGCCATGATCCTTCATTGAGGCTGCCGAGGATCAGCGTATCGACGTTCTGCAGGCGGGCTTCGAGCGTACCGAAGATGAAGAGGCGAGGGTGGCTGAGTGCGCCGGGTTTGACGGCGTGCCCGGCCGATAGCGCCTGCGTGATATCGATCCATTGCGGTCCGTCCGCTTCCATCTGGCCGTCGGTATCAATGACTTCGCCGAGCAGATTTGCAAGAGCATCGCCCGTCTCGCCCGACCAGAGGCCGGCCAGATTGCCGTGTTCGTCGGCAGCGACACTTTCCAGAGCGCGGCCCGTCCGTTCGGCCCATTGCGAGAGCGAGATGCCCTTCAGGCCATCATCACCCCCACGATACCGCACGAGCGTTGACACTAGCGGCTCCACGGCACGTTCAACTTTCCGGGCTAATCTGCGGGCCATCTCCACGGCGTCAGATGGCAGCGATTTGCGCCAGGCTGGCGCGTGCCTGTCGAGCGCTTGCTCCGAAAGCTGGTGGTCGAGCAGCTGTTCGAGCGATCCGATATCCACTTCTGCCACGCCGCCGCGCAACGCCAGCAACTCCAATGCTTCGACAGCCCCAGTCAGAAAGCCGCGCTCCAGCCCGAAGCGGGCAAGCGGATGCTTGAGTAGCGAAACAATGGCGACAGGATCGCCGGGACGCAGTGTCGATTCCAGCAGCAATTGCAGCAGCGTGCCCTGAGGCGTTGCCGAAAGTGGCGTACCGGCTGAATCGTCGGCGAGAATGCCAAAGCGGGAAAGCTCCGCCATAACCCGACGCGCCAGATTGCGGTCTGGCGTAATGAGGGCAGCCCTGCTTTCGCCATCTCTGCCCGGCTGTTCAAGCGCAAGCCGCAGAGCAACGGCAATCGCCGTCGCTTCTTCGCGCTCGTTGGCGGCTTCGATCATCGATACGTCCGCGAATGCCTCGGCTACCATCCCTTCCGGCAGGTCTTTTTTCCAATCGCCCCAGCCACTCGTGGCTTCCGATGGAGTTAGCGCCCGTGAGAGGACTTCCGCGCGAGAGCGCAGATCGGCTTCCGCTTGCTGGATCGGCTGAACATCCTCGCGGGTCAGTTTCAGCCGCTTCAGCAGTACGGAGAGACCATATTGCGGATGTGTGCGGCTTGCCGGATTGGCCCTTTGGCCTGGCAGAAGATCGGGCGCGACCAGCCGCCAATGTTCCTCCGGCATGGAAAGATCGAGGCCGGGCAGTACGATCACGCCTTCCGGCAAATTGGCTACGGCACCGATCAGATCGGCCGTGGCGGGAAGCGAACCCGTCGAACCGGCAATGATGATCGGACCGGTAGGCGTCAACGTCGAGAGCCGGCCGGCCTCGGCGCGCAGAATCGCATTGCGGTGGCGGGCTGGCGACGAACGGCCGAGTTCAACCAGACGTTCCGGCCAGAAGGCACTGGCGATCTGCAGGAATTCCGCCGTCAATTGCCACCAGGCCGCATAGTCGCCCGTATCGAGTTTACCGAGTTCCGACCAAGCAAGGTCCTCGGTTTCGATCGAATCGATCAGTTCTGCCAGATTGCGGGCGAGCCAGATTGCGTCCGCCGGGCTTGCCGGCGCTACCAGTGGCGATTCCGAATGGATATGTCGAACGATCTCCGGCAGCTTGTTTCGCCAGGCAAGGATCAGCCGCGCCAGCTCCAGAAGGCGGGCCGTATTGGAAAGCGGTTGGGCAAGATCGATCGTTGCCGGCAGCGCCTCGTCGAAATAGCCGCTGTCGTCATCCGTTTCTCCCAGAGGGCGAATGACAGGCAGGATCGCCGAGCAGCCGCCAAGAAGATCGACGAATTCCGAACGCAGCACGCGTACGGCGCGCCGGGTCGGCAGATAGATCGTCACCTTGGCAAGGGATAGCGGATCGGCGGGATCATGCCGGAAAAGCGGTGTCAGGCGTCCGTCACAAAGCGAACTTGCCAGCGTCTTCAGAAAGGGAAGGCCGGATGGAATCGTCAGAATGCGTGGCCGGTGCCGCTCTGTCATGCGTCACGCAAACGTCCGGAACCGCCGGATCGTTTCCTCCGCATCGTCAATCGCATCAGGCGTGCCGACCGTCAGCCAATGACCTTCCATCATCATGCCGAAAAGCCGACCGCGGGCGATCGCCCTGTCGAAATAGATATTCAGATTGAAGGGGCCATCGGGCGCATCGTCCAGCAGCGCGGGGCTCATGACGATCGCACCGGCATAGACAACCGGATTTGAGGGATCGTCGCGGTAGCGCGTAAGCCGACCGTCGGCGCCAAGGCTGAAATCGTTCCTGCCGTTATGGCCGGTCGTATCTTCGATGCGCACGCACAGCAGCGCCATATCCATGCGTTCAATATCGAAGAATCCGGCTAAGCGCCGGAGATTGTTTGGTCGGTCCGAGGGCTCGCCGATCCAGAAAAGGTCGGCATTCATGACAAAAACCGGCTCACGGTCGAGCAGCTTCAGTCCCTTCGCCAACCCGCCACCGGAATCCATCAGCGCGTTGCGCTCGTCGGAAATGGCGATATCGAGCCCGCGATAGGCATTGAGATGATCTTCCATCTGATCGGCAAAATGATGGACATTGACTGCAGCGCGTTCCACACCGGCTTCGACGAGTGAATCCAGTGCATAGTCGATCATCGGCTTGCCGCCGATTTTCACCAGTGGCTTCGGAATCGTATCGGTAATCGGGCGCATGCGGGTTCCGAGTCCCGCGGCCAGTACCATGGCTTGTCTGACGGTCATGCTGATCCGGATTTATGATTCGGCTGGCAGTATTCCAGCCCTTGTGCACCATTCGCGCAAGGGGGCAAGCGCCTCATGTTCCAGCGCCACTTTCAAATAGGAAAGCGTTCGCGGCATATGCTGTAGATAGTCAGGCTTGCCGTCTCGCTGCAAGAGACGCACCCAAAGGCCGGCAAGCTTGCAGTTGCGCTGCGCCGACATGATAGACCATGCCTTCATGAATCCGGCTTCGTCGAAATTGCCGCCCGCGCGCCGCAGCGAAAGATAGTTGTCCATCAGCTGTCGGAAGAGGTCCGGCGCGATCGTGACACGCGCGTCTTGAATAACGGAGGCGAGATCATAGGCGGTCGGTCCGATCATCGCATCCTGGAAGTCGATGATGCCGATCCTGCGAATGCCGCTCTCGTGCCCGCGCCAGATGAGGTTGGGCGAATGAAAGTCGCGCAACAACAGATTGGTTTCGGCCGGTTGCAGCTCGTCGATCAGATGATCCCAGATCGCGAGATACTCTTCGCGCTCGACATCCGTGGGTCCTGTGCCGCGCCTCCAGGCAATATGCCAGTCGAGCACAAGCCGCACCTCCATCTTCATCGCCGTGCGATCGAAGTCCGGGATATGATGCGTATGCGTGGCCGAAACCGGAATATCTCGCGGGATCTGCATCGAATGAAGATGGGCGAGGCAGGCCACGCTTTGCCGGTAACGCTCGGCGATCGGCCGTCCGTCATCGTCCAGCACGCCCTCGGTGCCGAGATCCTCGATCAGCAGGATGCCCTGATCATAGTCGACCTCATAGATTTCCGGCGTTGCAAGGCCCCGCTCGCGCAAGGCATCGGCGATGGCCACGAAAGGATAAGCGTCCTGCGCCAGATGCGCGACCTTCGGATAGGGTTTGCCGTCATGGACTGGCGGCCCCTCGGGATGCGGCCGCCAGTCCATGAGGATTTTCCGCGAACCATCACCGAGACGGAAATATTCGTAGACCCGAAACGAGGCGTCACCGGTCAGGAATCGCCGTTCTGCATCGCCATAGCCGGCATCCGCGAGGAAGCTGCGGATCGCCAGCACGCGATGGATACGAGCTGCAGTTTTCTCCGGTGCCGTGATCGTTGCGCGACGGCCGGTACCTTCATGTTCGAGCCGCAGAGAGATGCGCGCTACGGGCAACTCACCTTCCGCCATCTCCGGCCATTCGACGATGCAGATGCCGTTCTCAAGCGCTTCGTCGAATCCGAGCTCCGTCAGTTCCGAGGGATCGCCGAGCCGGTAGAGATCGAAATGCGAGACGGGAATGCGCAGCTCGTAGGATTGCACCAGCGTAAAGGTGGGGCTCGGAACTTCCAGCCTGTCATCATCAGCCATCGTGCGCAGGAAAGCCCGCGCCAGCGAGGATTTTCCGGCGCCAAGATCGCCCGACAGTGCCAGGCAATCGCCCGCTTTTAGCGCTAGCGCCAGATCATTGCCGAGGCGTAGGGTTGCCGCTTCGTCTTCCAGGAAAAGCGAGATGACGTCGCTTTGCGTCATTCGGCGGCGACGGAATGCGGCAGGTTGATGGAAGGGATGCGGCAGGTCACTGTCGTTCCCTTGCCCGGTTCGCTGTCGATGCCGACCTCGCCATTATGCAGGCTGACGAAGCTGTCGACGATCGAAAGGCCAAGCCCGGCGCCGCCGCGCTTTCCGCTTTTAGCGCCGGTCGCGAAGCGGTCGAAGACGGTATTGATCATGTCGGGCGAAATGCCGGGGCCGCTATCCCGGACAGAGAAGGCGAAATCCGTGCCTTCCCGGCGGCATTCCAGAGCGATGGACGCACCTTCCGGCGAGAAATTGGCAGCATTGGCCAAAAGCTTCAGCAGGATCTGCTTCAGGCGCTGCGGATCGGCGACGATCGAACCGAGATAGGCCGGAGCAGTGATCTCGAGCGAAACGCCGCTTTCCTGCAGCCGGTCGGCGATCTGCATGGAGACATCGTCGAGCAGATCGGCGAGATCAATTTCCGCATAGTTGAGCCGCATGATGCCGGCATCGACAGTCGCCAGATCAAGGATGTCGTTGACGAGTGTCAGCAGCACCGAGGATGAGGTGGCGATATGGTCGATATATTCCGTCTGCCGCTCGTTCAGCGGGCCAACGCCCGGCGTGCGCAGCAGATCGGTAAAGCCGATAATATTCGTCAGCGGCGAACGCAGCTCATAGGAGACATGCTGTACGAAGTCGTTCTTCAGCTCATCGGCCTTGCGCAGCGCCTCGTTCTTTTCCGTCAGCGCCCGTTCGGCACGGACGCTGTCAGTCATGTTGACGAAGGTCAGCATGGTCTGTGCGTTCGGCAACGGGATCACCGCGAAGTCGAGCACGAGGCCGGACAACAGTTCGAGCGTTCCCTGGCTGGAACGACGCTCGTCGTCGAAGCTGGTAATCAGCTCGGCAAAGGTCTTCCAGCCATCCGCCTGGTCATAGGATGGAGAGCAGGCTTCGCCGATGGCGCGGATATGCGTGCCGGGCTTGGCTTCCGTTTCGGTGATACCCCACAGCGCACGGAAGGCCGGGTTGGAAAGGCGGATACGGCCATCAGGCCCGAAGACGGCAACGCCTTCCGACAGATGGTCGATCGTTTCGCCCTGCACCTTCACCAGCGTGTTGTAGCGTGTTTCGAGATCCACCTGCTCGGTCAGGTTCTCAAAGACCCAGGTCGCGCCGCCCTGTGGATGCGCAGTAGCGAAGACGCGCAGCGTCTGCCCGTTCGGAAGGTGCCAGAGGTCGGACTGCGTATCGAGCGAACGATAGACCGAAAGCGCCGTTTCCTTCCACGATTTCCAGTTCAACTGGTCGGGCAGCTTCTTGGCAGCACGAAGGCGTTCCAGAAGCTCGCTGTTGTCAGGTTTGCTTTCGAGGAACGCGATATCGAGCTCCCAGAGCGAAACGAAGGCCTGGTTGTAGAATTGCAGCCTGCGGTCGCCGTCGAAGATGGCAACGGGTGTCGCGAGATGATCGAGCGTCTCGGCATGGCTTTTCAGCGTGCGTTCCAGCTCGGCGCGAACCGCTTCGACATCGGAAACATCGAGGGCAATGCCGGCTGAGCCACTCGGAACCTTTACATCGACGACATCGAAGAACGTGCGGTTGCCGCGCACGACGGTCGAAATCTTGTCGTGGAAGGGCGATTCCGACGTCGCGGTGGCGCGTATGCGCTCACGGGCGATGGTCGTCAGGATCTCACGGCCCTCGTTTACCGCCTGATCCGGTGATTGCGCCTCCACGGCATCGCCATAGGCATGGTTTACCCAGGTCAGGCGCCCAGCGATGTCGCGCTGCCAGGCCGGCATGTCGATGGCGTCGAGCATGCTCTGGAAGGCGGAGATCGACGTCATCAGACGGTCGCGCTCTATCTTGAGTTCGGCCAGTTCGGCGCGCAGATTATTGAGCGCCACGAAGCGAACGAAGGCGCGACCGCCGGAAACCCGGCCTTGTGCTTCGAGTACCTCATCCCTGATGGTCTCGACTACCATGTCGAAGCTTTCCGCCTGTTCACGAAGGCGGCCGATCGCCCGCTCCAGCTCGGATGCGGATCGCGCCTTCAGCCAGAGGCCGAAGGCGAGGAATTCGTTGTCCTGCGGCGCGCCGGTTTCCGGTGGAAGCTGGCCGAGCAGTTCCGGCCGGGCGACGCCATCCCAGATGACGATGCGCCGGTTCTTGTCGGCAATGAGTGCCTGATATTGCGAAATGCGCTGCTGTGCATCCGAAAGCGCCGAGCGGATCTCGCGGCTTTCATTTTCGAGATTGCCACGCTGGCGCACCAGCCAGAGCGTCGAAAGCAGGGCGGCCGAAATAACGCCGATGACGACAGAAAGGCCGACAACCTGAGAGGAGGTGAAAAGATGTGCAGACGCGCCAATACCCGTCTGCGCCAGCGCCAGAACTGGCCATGCAGAAACAGCTGCGGTGCTGGCAGCGCACAGCTTTGCAATACGTGCCAAAGACCAATGTTTTTGCCGTGCGGTCACAGGGGCCGCGGCAAATTTATATTTTTGGCCTGCCCGAAGCGGACGGTCAGCGGCATAAGCGCTGCCCTCCGCCTGGCTAAGCAGGCTGTGTTTCATTTCCGACATCAGAGGTCTGTCTCCGTCCTTTAATGTGCCGCATCACGACAAGACATCCCATTTTCGTGGGAAACGGAGAGGTCCGAAGCCACGAATCAAGTCTTAAAACAATACTTCGGAAGGGAATCGGCGGAAAGGGAGTGCTCAAAAAATAAGCCCCGGCATTTGTCAATGTCGGGGCTACCACATCTTGTGGATATCTAAGATTAGATCAGTACCTGTAGTGGTCTGCCTTGAAAGGACCCTGCGGCTTTACGCCGATATAGGCAGCCTGCTCTTCGCTGAGCTGGGTAAGCTTCACGCCGAGCTTGTCAAGGTGCAGGCGCGCAACCTTCTCGTCCAGATGCTTCGGCAGGATGTAGACTTTGCTCTCGTACTGGTCGGGCTTGGTGAAGAGCTCGATCTGCGCCAGCGTCTGGTTGGTGAAAGAGGCCGACATGACGAAGGACGGATGGCCCGTCGCGTTGCCGAGGTTCAGAAGGCGGCCCTCGGAGAGAAGGATGATGCGGTTGCCCTTCGGGAACTCGATCAGGTCGACCTGCGGCTTGACGTTGGTCCATTTCAGGTTACGCAGTGCGGCAACTTCGATTTCGTTGTCGAAGTGACCGATATTGCCGACGATCGCCATATCCTTCATCTGACGCATATGGTCGATGCGGATGACGTCCTTGTTGCCCGTGGTGGTGATGAAAATATCGGCGGAAGAAACGACGTCCTCCAGCAGAACGACTTCATAACCGTCCATCGCCGCCTGCAATGCGCAGATCGGATCAGCTTCCGTAACCTTGACGCGGGCGCCGGCGCCGGAAAGCGAAGCGGCAGAACCCTTGCCGACGTCGCCATAACCGCAGACGACGGCAACCTTGCCTGCCATCATGACGTCGGTGCCGCGGCGGATGCCGTCAACCAGCGATTCCTTGCAGCCGTACTTGTTGTCGAACTTCGACTTGGTAACGGAGTCGTTGACATTGATGGCCGGGAACGGCAGCAAGCCCTTCTGGCTGAGCTGGTAGAGGCGGTTGACGCCCGTCGTGGTTTCTTCGGTAACGCCCTTGATGGCGTCGCGCTGCTTTGTGAACCAGCCCGGTGAAGCGGCAAGACGCTTCTTGATCTGTGCGAAGAGGATTTCCTCTTCTTCGGAATGCGGGTGAGAGAGCACGTCCTCGCCAGCTTCGGCACGAGCGCCGAGAAGGATGTACATGGTGGCGTCGCCGCCATCATCGAGGATCATGTTGGAGAGGCCGCCATCGGCCCACTGGAAGATCTTGTCGGTGTAGACCCAGTAATCCTCGAGAGATTCGCCCTTGATCGCGAAGACCGGAACGCCGGAAGCGGCGATCGCAGCAGCGGCATGATCCTGCGTCGAGAAGATGTTGCACGATGCCCAGCGGACTTCGGCGCCGAGAGCCACCAGTGTCTCGATGAGAACGGCCGTCTGGATCGTCATGTGCAGCGAGCCGGTGATGCGTGCACCCTTCAGCGGCTTGGATTCACCGAATTCGGCACGGCAGGACATGAGGCCGGGCATTTCGGTTTCGGCGATGGTGATTTCCTTGCGACCGAAATCTGCAAGGCCGATATCGGCGACAACATAATCTTTTTCAGTGCTCATAAGGCTCTCCAGGCTGAAACGTCTCAAAAACATCGAGGACGCGACGATGACCGCAACGGATCGAACGGGTGCGGAATGCACGTTATGCTCGCCGTTTAGCAGGCTTCGGCCGGGAAGGCAACGGGGATATAAAGAAGTCTTTATATCTTTATATGGCGTTGAAGATTAGATTTCTTCGCCGAACTTGTTCTGGATGAGCTGATCGAGGGCATTCAGTGCTTCGGCAGCCTGGTTGCCGGTCGCCGAGACGACGACACTGGAGCCGGGGCTTGCCGCAAGCATCATAAGGCCCATGATGGAGGTGCCGCCAACCGTCATGCCGTCCTTGGAAACGGTGATCGTCGCGTCGAAGGCATCGACCGTCTGGACGAACTTTGCCGAAGCGCGCGCGTGCAAGCCACGCTTATTGATGATGAGGAGTTCGCGGGAGAGCGGTGTCATTTAGGCTTCTTACTTTCCGCTCAGGACCCGGCTCGCAACGTTGATGTATTTGCGGCCCGCCTCGGAAGCCTCGGCAAGCGCCTTTTCCATATTGTTTTCGCCGCGCACGCCGGCGAGCTTGATCAACATCGGCAGGTTGACGCCGGCGATGACTTCGGTGTGGCCGCTGCTCATCACCGAGATTGCGAGATTGGAAGGTGTACCGCCGAACATGTCGGTGAGAATGACGACGCCATGGCCGTCGTCTGCGCCGGAAACGGCTTCGAGAATGTCCTGTCGTCTTTGATCCATATCGTCTTCCGGTCCGATGCAGACCGTTTCGATGAATTTCTGAGGACCGACGACGTGCTCTACGGCATGACGAAACTCTTCAGCCAGCTTGCCATGAGTGACAAGCACAAGTCCGATCATGATATTACTGCTCCCATGGCATACGCAACCCGTGGCCCCAATATCGCAACGCAGCAATTACGTCCACCGGTGGGGGCACATCTTGGCGATCAAAAGCCGAAGTGCAAGATAAAAATACAAATATATAGGCCGTATCGGGCCGTCCGGAAGTCCTCAGCTTCCGATTTCCGGCGCTTTTGCCATCAACACGGCAAGGGGCAGGGGAAGGTTGGGCAACAATCGCAATACAGGCAACTCGAAGCCCCCGGCAAGAACGACGGTCTCCCTCTCCGCAGGGAGCCGGTTCTCTCCTGTGGCGCTGGCCGGCAGGACTGCAAAATGCATTGCCGCCTGCGCAATATGATCGTGTTTTACGATCCCGGTGCCGCGCAATTCGATGAGCCCGGCAATAGCGGCCGGACAGGCGGCAATGATTGCTCCGTCCCGTTTCGAAAGAAGTACCTGATCATCGGCTACGAGGGTAGAAAAGACACCCTGCCGCCGCGCCTCCGTCATACAGGTAAAGGCGGTCATCGACTTGCCCCAGCCTGAGGGACCGGTGAACAGCAGGCCGGTCTTTCCGACGACGATCGCGGTGGCGTGGATATTGATCATGCCGCGGCATCGGCCGGAAGAGCCAGAATGAAGCGGGCGCCGAGCAGCTTGCCGCTTTCGTCATCGACAATGTTTTCGGCCCGCAATGAACCGCCATGCGCCTCGGCGATCTGTCGGCTGATGGAAAGCCCGAGGCCGGAATTCTGACCGAAGCCTTCGGATTCCGGTCGGTCGGTATAAAAGCGTTCGAAGATGCGGTCGATATTCTCGGCCTGGATGCCCGGACCGTTGTCTTCGATATAGACGACGCAACGGGAGCGGGTACGGACCAGACGCACCGTGATCCTGCCGTTTTGCTCCGGCACGAAGGAACGGGCATTTTCAATCAGGTTGGTGATGATTTGGCCGATACGCAGGTCATGTCCTTTGATGACAAAGCGCGTCTTGACGTTCGGCTTGCGATCGACGGCATATTCGATCTCGACCTTCTTCTTGGTGCTGCGGATCTGGCGTGACAGGTCGACGAGGTCGCGCAGAAATACTTCCAGATCGACAGATCCGGCATCGACGCGCGCAAGCTCGGCATCGAGACGGGATGCGTCCGAGATATCGCTGATCAGACGGTCGAGGCGACGGACATCGTGCTGGATGACATCCATCAGCCGCTTCTTGGAATCGTCGGATTTGGCGAGCGGCAGTGTTTCGACGGCGCTGCGCAGCGAGGTCAGCGGGTTCTTCAACTCGTGGCTGACATCGGCCGCAAAGCTCTCGATAGCATCGATCCTGTCGTAGAGGGCCGTCGTCATTTCGCGGAGTGCTATGGAAAGGTTGCCGATTTCGTCCTGACGCGCCGAAAAGTCTGGAATTTCCTCGCGCTCCTTGGCGCCGCGGCGCACCCGGATGGCCGCCGCCGAAAGCCGGCGCAGCGGATTGGCGATGGTCGAGGAAAGCACGAGCGCCATCAGCACGTTGACGAGCGTCGCAACGCCGAAGACGCGCATAATTGCGAGACGCTCGGCATGCACGATATTGTCGATATCGCCGGCCTGAGTCGACAGCAGCAGCACGCCGAGGACGGCGCGGAAACGCTGGATCGGCACGGCAACCGAAACGATGAGCTCACCCTTTTCCGTCGTGCGCACGACTGCGCCGCGTACACCCGTCAGCGCGTTCATCACCTCGGGATAGATAGAGCCGTCGCCACCCGGCGCTTCCTTGTAGACCGGAAGATTGCCCGGCTGTAGCGCCTTGTTGAAAAGGGCCGTGAACCATTCGCTCCAGGTCTGTTTTTCTTCTTCCACCGGCGGCAGGTCGAAACGCAGAACCTGGCCACGCGAATAGAGATGCCGGGAATCAAGCAGCAGATTGGCATCGGCATCGAAGATGCGGGCGCGAGTGCGGGTCGGTGAGATCAGCCGCCGAAGAACCGGTGCCACCTTTTCCGGATCGATCGGGAATTCGAGATCCTCGTCGTTCGGCACCGGCGTGATGCTCTGGCCGGCCTGCAGTTCGAGCAGCTTCTGCGGATCGATGGTGATCGAGTTGGTATCAACGGAAGCCGAAGCCGAAACCGCGCCGGCGATGATTTCACCCTGCGTCAGCAGGCTTTCGACACGTGCGTCGATCAGGCCTTCGCGGAACTGGTTGAGATAGAGAATGCCACCGACGAGGACGAGCAGAGCTGCAAGGTTGAAGAAGACGATGCGGCGCGTCAGGCTCGAAAAGACCGCATTGCCGAAGATGCGGCGGATCAGGGTGAAGGGATGCGACCAACGCCGGCCCCTGACGCGTCGGGTGCTCACGCCCTCCGCATCATCCAGATCTCTTTCCTGCACTAACTGTGCCAATGACGGCCCTTTCGGAGGGGCGGGGCCAGCTCGACCGGCCCGCCGCCCTCAATCGTATCTTGCCGCGCCTTTTGGCGTCAGGCTGCTTCGCGGAAGCGGTAACCCACACCGTAAAGCGTTTCAATCATATCAAAGTCAGTATCGACCATCTTGAACTTCTTGCGCAGCCGCTTGATGTGGCTGTCGATGGTGCGGTCATCAACATACACCTGTTCGTCATAGGCGGCATCCATCAGGGCGTCGCGGCTTTTCACCACACCTGGTCGCTGGGCCAGTGAATGCAGGATCAGGAATTCGGTGACGGTGAGGGTGACCGCCTCGCCCTTCCAGGTGCAGGTGTGGCGTTCCTGGTCCATGACCAGTTGGCCGCGCTCGAGCGAACGGGCCTGCTGAACAGCGCCTGCCTTTGGCGCGCCGACAGTTGTGCTGCCGCCGGCCGCTGCCGCCTCGCGGCTCGAAGCGCGGCGCAATACCGCGCGAACGCGCTCGACCAGCAGACGCTGGGAGAAGGGCTTGGTGATGAAATCGTCGGCGCCCATCTTCAGGCCGAAGAGCTCGTCGATCTCCTCGTCCTTGGAAGTCAGGAAGATGACCGGAATGTCCGACTTCTGGCGAAGCCGGCGAAGCAGCTCCATGCCATCCATGCGCGGCATCTTGATATCGAAGATCGCCAGCTGTGGCGGGCGCGCGAGCAGGCCATCCAGCGCGGAAGCGCCGTCCGTGTAGGTCTCGACCTTATATCCTTCTGCTTCCAGTGCAATCGACACGGAAGTGAGGATGTTGCGGTCGTCGTCAACGAGCGCGATTGTCGGCATGGTGTTCGTCTCCGTCATCAGTGCGCAATCTCCCGGATTTCGTCTCCCCAGGCGGTCTTCGTGACCGGTTGCGCTTATGGAGGATAAAGGTGGAACAAATTGTGGCAAAGATAAAGGGGTAGATTGCCAGCCCTCGCAAGCCGCAATTAAAAGTGGTGCGACAAGTTGTTTCAACAGCAGGTCTTCAAACGATTTAAAACGGCCACTTAGAATTTAAATCGATTAATTATTTGATATCGTTATATTTTTTAAGTTTTCGCCTATTGCCATTTAAAATTTCTCCTCTTATTTTCGCGTTAATTTTAACGGCCAAGGCGCCTCAGCGAAGGGAAAAGCTATGGAGATGTTCGGAGTTCATAACCAGGCAATCGAGCTGGCGACGATCGGTTTCAGCGACGTACGGAGCGTACGTTACAACCTCTCCGCCGCTCTTCTCTACGAGGAATCGATTCGCCGGGGAGAGGCCGAACTGACAGCCCAGGGTGCCCTTCGCGCGACCACCGGCCAGCACACAGGCCGTTCGCCGAAGGACAAGTTCGTCGTCCGCGATGAAAACACCGATGACCAGATCTGGTGGGACAACAACAAGCCGATGTCGCCGGAGCATTTCGCCCTGCTGCACAAGGATATGCTTGCCCACGCCACCGGCAAGGACCTTTTCGTCCAGGATCTCGTCGGCGGTGCCGATGCCGGTCAGGCGCTCCCGACCCGCGTCGTGACCGAGTTCGCCTGGCATTCGCTCTTCATCCGCAACCTGCTGATCCGCCCGAAGCCCGATGCGCTTGCAGGCTTTGCGCCGAAGCTGACAATCATCGATCTGCCGAGCTTCAAGGCCGATCCGGAACGTTATGGCTGCCGCACCGAAACGGTGATCGCCTGCGACCTGACGAACGGCATCGTTCTGATCGCCGGCACCTCCTATGCCGGCGAGATGAAGAAGTCCGTCTTCACCGTGCTGAACTACCTGCTGCCGGCCAGGGGCGTCATGCCGATGCACTGCTCGGCCAATGTCGGCCCGGCGGGTGATGCTGCGGTCTTCTTCGGCCTGTCCGGTACAGGTAAGACGACGCTCTCGGCCGATCCTGCCCGTACGCTGATCGGGGATGACGAGCACGGTTGGAGCGAGAACGGCATCTTCAATTTCGAAGGTGGCTGCTATGCCAAGACAATTCGCCTCTCGGCAGAGGCCGAGCCAGAAATCTATGCCACCACCCAGCGGTTTGGCACGGTGCTTGAAAACGTCGTTCTGAACGAAGACCGCGAGCCGGATTTCGACGATGCGTCGCTGACGGAAAACACCCGCTGTGCCTATCCGATGGACTTCATCCCGAATGCATCGGAAACCGGCCTTGCGGGTCATCCGAAGACCATCATCATGCTGACGGCCGATGCCTTCGGTGTAATGCCGCCGATTGCCAAGCTGACGCCGGATCAGGCCATGTACCACTTCCTGTCCGGCTACACCGCCAAGGTGGCGGGCACGGAAAAGGGGGTCGTCGAGCCGGAAGCGACCTTCTCGACCTGCTTCGGCGCGCCCTTCATGCCGCGCCATCCGGCAGAATACGGCAATCTGCTGAAGGAGCTCATCAGCCGCCATGGCGTCGAATGCTGGCTCGTCAACACCGGTTGGACTGGCGGCGCTTACGGCATCGGCAAGCGTATGCCGATCAAGGCGACCCGTGCGCTGCTGACGGCCGCTCTTTCGGGCGAACTCGCCAAGGCCGAGCTCCGCGCTGACCCGAATTTCGGCTTTGCCGTACCGGTCGCAGTCGAAGGCGTCGATACCGGCATCCTTGATCCACGCTCGACCTGGGCCGACAAGCCGGCCTATGACGCGCAGGCCGAAAAGCTGGTCTCCATGTTCATCACGAACTTTGCCAAGTTCGAGGATCATGTCGATGGCGGCGTGCGCGATGCGGCGCCCGGCATCAAGGTCGCTGCCGAATAATACGCCAACAAACCTTTGGCGATTCACGTGAAACCCGGTCGCTCAAGCGCCGGGTTTCATCCGCTTCCAATTCGTAGCCATTATGCGCTAGAACGCGGCATGGCCAGCGACGCGCTCCATATCAATGACAGGATTACCATCGCCGGATGGGAGCTGACGGAACAGTTCGTTCTGGCAGGCGGTCCCGGCGGTCAAAACGTCAACAAGGTCTCGACGGCCGTCCAGCTCTTCTTCAACATCCCGAATTCGCCATCGCTCAACGAGCGTGTCAAAGCCAATGCGATCAAGCTTGCCGGCCGGCGGATGTCGAAGGAAGGCGTGCTGATGATTGAGGCAAGCCGCTTCCGCAGTCAGGACCGTAATCGTGAAGACGCACGCGAGCGGCTGAAGGAGCTGGTCCTGGAGGCTGCCAAGCCGCCACCGCCACCCCGCAAGAAAACCAAGCCGACCAAGGGCTCGATCGAACGGCGCCTGAAGGAAAAATCCGGCCGCTCGGATGTCAAGAAGATGCGTGGCCGTCCGGCGGGCGGAGAATGATATGCCGGAACTCTTGAGTGGTATCCGCCATCTTCCCGAATATCTGGATCGCATCCGTCAGGAGACGCTGGTCGGCATCATCAGGAATATCGTTGCAGAAGCCCCACTCTACGTGCCGGTCATGCCCGGCACAGGAAAACCGATGTCGGTGCGGATGACCAATTGCGGTTCTCTCGGCTGGGTGACGGACAAGGAGCGCGGCTACCGTTATCAGCCGATGCATCCGGCGACCGGCAGGCCATGGCCGGTAATCCCGCAGGAATTGCTGGAGATTTGGAATGATGTTTCGGGCTACGACAAGCCGCCGGAGGCCTGTCTCGTCAATTTCTATGCGGACGAGGCACGCATGGGCCTGCATCAGGACAGGGACGAGAACGACCTGAAGGCACCGGTCGTCTCGATTTCACTCGGCAATGCCTGCCTCTTCCGTGTCGGCGGCCTGAACCGCAACGACAAGACCATGTCTTTCAAGTTGTCGAGTGGGGATCTGGTTATTCTCGGTGGAGAGGGGCGGCTCTGCTTCCATGGCGTCGACCGTATCTATCCGGCCACTTCCACGCTTCTGAAGAACGGCGGCCGCATCAACCTGACGCTCCGCCGGGTCAACCCGTAAATCCGGCAGCCCTATAGCTTGCGCAACGCCACCTGCTCGATCAGGTGATCCTTGCCCTTGCGCAGGATAAGATCGGCGCGCGGCCGCGTCGGCAGGATGTTCTGGCGCAGGTTCTTCAGATTGATGTTCGCCCAAAGGTCTTCGGCGATTGCAACCGCTTCCTCGTCGCTGATTGATGCGTAGCGGTGGAAGTAGGAATTCGGATCCCGGAAGGCCGTTTCCCTGAGCCGCATGAAACGCGTCACATACCAGTTGTGGATCTGCGTTTCCTCGGCATCGATATAGATCGAGAAGTCGAAGAAGTCGGAAACCATCGGCACAATCTTGCCGTCGGCCGGCAGGTCGCGCGACTGCAGAACGTTGATGCCCTCGAAAATCAGGATATCAGGCCGGTCGACGATTTTGTGCTCGTCCGGCAATACATCATAGACGAGATGCGAATAGGAAGGCGCTTTGACATCTGTCAGGCCGGCCTTGATCGCCGACAGGAAACGCAGGATCGCGCCGGTGTCGTAACTTTCCGGAAAACCCTTGCGCTGCATCAGGTTCTCGCGCTTCAGCACCGCGTTCGGATAGAGAAAACCGTCCGTAGTGACGAGGTCGACCTTCGGGCTGGAGGGCCAGCGGCCGAGCAGCTCCTTGAGGATACGTGCCGTCGTGGATTTTCCCACAGCCACCGATCCTGCAATGCCGATCACGAAAGGGGTCTTCGTCACATCCGACAGGCTGAGGAAGCGGTTGCGTTGCTCGAACAGCAGCTGTGAGGATTCCACATGCGCGGAAAGCAGGCGCGACAGCGACAGGTAGATGCGCCTGACTTCGTCGAGATCAATCGGATCGCCCATGGAGCGGAGCCGCTTGACCTCGTCGGCCTTCAGCGTCATCGGCGTGTCGGCGCGAAACTTCGCCCACTGTTCTGATGTGAAGAAGTGGTAGGGGGAATAGGAAGCGGTCTGGAAATGATCCATCTTTTCCGCCACCCCGATAATCTGCGTCGCGATACTCATGAACTCTGCCGGCTGGCCTTTTCCTTGAGGCCGGATTGCGCGGTCCGCCGCGCAAGTTCGGTCATGACATTCTCTAGCGGTATTTCAGCAATCTTCAATACGACCATTAGATGATAGAGAACGTCAGCTGCTTCATAGGTGAGGTTATCGCGGTCGTTGGTGACGGCCGCCATGACAGCTTCGATCGCTTCCTCGCCGAGTTTTTTGGCCGCTTTCTGCTGCCCGCCGGCCACCATCCTGGCGGTCCAGGATTCCTCAGGTGAGGCCTTCGCCCGCTCTTCGACGATCCGCTCGAGGTCGGAAAGGGAAAATCCGCTCATGATACTGCTTTCAAACTCAGTCGAGCCGCATCGCGATGCCGCGTTCTGACATATAGCGCTTCGCTTCGCCGACGGAATAGGTGCCGAAATGGAATATTGACGCAGCGAGCACCGCGTTGGCATGGCCATCCGTCACCCCGGCCACGAGATCGTCGAGATCACCGACACCGCCCGAGGCGATAACGGGAACCCGGACGGAATCGGCAATCGCGCGTGTCAGCTCCAGATCATAGCCGATCTTGGTGCCGTCGCGGTCCATGGAGGTGACAAGCAGTTCGCCGGCGCCGCGGTCGACCATCCTCTGCGCGAACTCGACGGCATCGATGCCGGTCGCGTTGCGGCCGCCATGCGTATAGATTTCCCAGGCGCTGAGATTGTCGCCGCCGACCTGTTGTGTGCGACGGCGCTTGGCATCGATCGAAACGACGATGCACTGGTCTCCGAATTTGTCGGCGGCTTCAGCCACGAAATCCGGATTGTTGACCGCCGCCGAATTGATCGAAACCTTGTCGGCGCCGCAGAGCAGCAGCTTGCGGATATCGGCGATGGTCCGCACACCGCCGCCGACGGTGAGCGGCATGAAACACTGCTCGGCGGTGCGTGCGACGACATCGAAGATCGTCTCGCGATTATCCGAGGATGCGGTAATGTCGAGGAAGCAGAGCTCGTCGGCACCGGCCGCATCATAGGCCTTGGCCGCTTCGACGGGATCGCCGGCATCGACCAGATTGAGGAAATTGACGCCCTTGACGACACGGCCGTCCTTGACGTCGAGACAGGGGATCACGCGGGCTTTCAGGGTCATTATGCCGTCTCCTTCGCCCGTGCTGCCTTTATGAGATCGAGCGCCTCCTTGGGATCGATCCGGCCGTCGTAAAGGGCGCGGCCTGAAATTGCGCCTTCAAGCTTGCGAGCATCCGGCTTCAGCATGCGCTTGATGTCGTCTATCGAGGCAAGTCCACCTGATGCGATGACCGGAATGGAGACAGCATCTGCCAGCTCCAGTGTCGAGGTCCAGTTGATGCCGGCCAGGATGCCGTCGCGATCGATATCGGTATAGATGATCGCGGCAACACCGGCGCCTTCGAATTTCTTCGCGAGTTCGATGATGCCGAGTTCGGATGCTTCCGCCCAGCCTTCGACAGCCACCTTGCCGCCCTTGGCATCGATGCCGACGGCAACCTGACCCGGGAACGTCTTGCAGGCTTCGATGACGAGCGATGGATCGCGCACGGCAACCGTGCCGAGGATCACGCGGCGTAGCCCGCGCGACAGCCAGTTGTCGATATGCTCGAGCGTACGGATACCGCCGCCGAGCTGTACGGGATTTTTCGTGGCCTTAAGGATGGCCTCTACCGCACCGCCATTGGCCGAATGTCCCGCGAAGGCGCCATCGAGATCGACCACATGCAGCCATTCGAAACCCTGTTCTTCGAAGGATTTCGCCTGGGCAGCCGGATCGGTGTTGTAGACCGTCGCCTGTTGCATGTCGCCGAGCTTCAGGCGAACGCATTGTCCGCCCTTCAGGTCGATCGCGGGAAAAAGGATCATTCGTCTCAGGTCCGTAGCATCGTGGGCACCATCAGTGCATTCCACGCATCTACGATATCCGAACGAAAAAAGACAGCGGCAATGGTAAGAGCGGCGAAAAGGGCGATCAGCAGCAGCGTCACGGTGAAGCCGACTCGGACCTGGCGCCAGAAGCCGGTGCGTTTCTTCATGGACTTTTCAATATCCCGCACCTTCCGTAGCGCCTCGCTGTTGGTGGCAACGAGCTGGATCTGCGGCTCCATGGCCTCGACATAGGTCTCGGCATAGCTTGAAAGGATCTGCGAAGCACGGTCGCGCAACGTGTTGCGCAGATCGGACGAAAGGTAATTGCTCGTCACTGCCGCGATTTCCGCCTCAATGGGCGAACGGCCGGCATTGCGCTTGCGATAGCTGACGATGAAATCACGCTTTTGGCGCTCGTAAAGCGCGTAGGCAAGCAGGCCGATGAGGTCATCCTCGCCTTCGATATAGAATTCCAACACGGCTTCGGCGAGATCGCCAGCGCTTATCTCGTCCGATCTCAGCCTCGAATTCTCTTTTCCCGGAAAGGTCTCCTGCATCAGCGGCCGAGCCTTTCTTTCAAGGTCTTGGCAGCATTGGAGAGCGCTTTGCGATGCAGAGCCTCGTCGACCTGGCGGATGATCGTCCCGCCGGGCAGCCTGACATCGACAAACGGCGGCTGGCCCTCTCTGGCAGGCCGCAGCCTGTAAAATATCCTTCCTGCGTTTTGCGAAGCCGGCATCGAGCGCGCTCCTGTATCTGCCCTTTCCCTTACAGGGGAAATAAGGCGCGCGTATTAAAAGCCAGCCCTTACGGCGCCCAGCGCAGGAAATTCGCGATCAGCGCCAGCCCAAGCTTCTGGCTTTTTTCCGGGTGGAACTGCGAACCGGCCATATTGTCCCGCCCGACAAAGGCCGTCATAGGCCCGCCATAGTCGGTGGTGGCAATGACGTCACCGGCATTTTCGGCGGCGAGATGGTAGGAGTGCACGAAATAGGCGTGCAGGCCATCAGGCCCGGTCGGGATGCCGTCGAAAAGCGGATGCTCATGTTTCAGGTCAAGCGTGTTCCAGCCGATCTGCGGGATTTTCAGCTCCGGATCGCCAGGTGTCATCTCCACGACATCGCCGGGAATCCAGCCGAAGCCTTGAGTCGTCGTCTTTTCAAGACCACGTGAGGACATGAGCTGCATGCCGACGCAAATGCCGAGGAAGGGACGAGCCTTCTTCTCGACGACTTCGAGCAGGGCTTCCGTCATGCCGGGCACGACATCGAGTCCGCGGCGGCAATCGGCATAAGCGCCGACGCCCGGCAGCACGATGCGGTCGGCCGCGGCGACGATCTCGGCCTTGTCCGTCAGATTGATCTCTGCCTCGATGCCGGCCTCACGAGCGGCGCGTTCGAAAGCCTTGGTGGCCGAACGCAGGTTGCCCGAGCCGTAATCTATAATTGCGACGCGCATTATTTGCGTCCTCCATCAAAACCGAAGAGACCGAGCGAAGTGGAATGGCCCTGCCGCGCCTGCGGGCTGGAAGCCTGGTTCCATTCGGGCGCCTTCAAATCGGCGCCGGTCTCGATGTTGGAAAAATAGATTTCTTCCGCAAGATCGATCGAGGAAGCGCCGATCGCGGCCTCCTCGCGCCAGCCACGGGAGGCGAGATTGCGGATGCGGAAATTCTGCCCTTCGAACCCGACGAACAGGTTGACGGCGAAGGCGAGCGCCATGCCCGCCGGCCCAAAGCCTGGCTCTTCTATAAGCACACCGCTGATCGCCTGCAGCGCGAAGGCAATAGCCGCATAAAGCCAGAGGCGATGCGCGAGCAGCCAGATCCAGGGAAAGAGGAAGGCGAGCCATGAGAAACCGTCGCGGATCGTGCGCGTATTCTCGCGCTGACCATCAGGCGGAACAAGAAAAACAAAGCTGGATGCCATTTGAAGCTCCCTGATGGGGCTCAGACGAGCGTGCCCTTGGTGGAGGGAACACGGCCCGCCTGTCTCGGATCGATCTCTGTCGCCGTGCGTAGAACGCGGGCGACGGCCTTGAAACATGTCTCTGAAATATGGTGGTTGTTGGCACCATAGTGATTGAGAATATGCAGGGTGATCCCGGCATTCTGCGCGAGCGCATGGAAGAATTCGCGCACCAGTTCCGTGTCGAAAGTGCCGATTTTCGGCGCGCTGAACGAAACGTTCCAGACGAGGAACGGACGGCCGGAGAGATCGACGGCCGCCTTCGTCATCGTCTCGTCCATGGCGAGATCGATCGAGGCGTAGCGGGTGATGCCACGGCGGTCACCGAGCGCCTTCGAAATCGCCTGGCCGATTGCGATGCCGGTATCCTCGACCGTGTGATGATCATCGATATGCAGGTCGCCCTTGGCTTGGATGTCCATGTCGATCAGCGAATGACGCGAAAGCTGTTCCAGCATATGGTCGAAGAAGCCAACGCCGGTCGAAATCGTCGATTTGCCAGTGCCGTCGAGATTGACGGAAACGGAAATGGACGTCTCGTTGGTCTTGCGGGAAACGCTGCCCGTGCGGCTTGCTGCGGTCTCGGCCATATGGCTTTCTCCTTGAAATCAAGGTGGTTCCTTATCAGGCGCATTGCGAAATATCCAGCAGCGCAGGGCCACAAAAGGAAGGCCATTTGCAATCGCGGCGAGCCCCCTTACATAGGGTTCAATGGGGCCGATGTTCGGCCCGCCGGAACCGCCCGCGAGTTGGGGCAACAGGTGTTTGATGACGACAATTATTACAGTTCGAAAAGGCGGCAAGGTCATTGTGGCTGGCGATGGCCAGGTCAGCCTCGGCCAGACCGTCATGAAGGGCAACGCCCGCAAGGTTCGCCGCATCGGCAAGGGCGAAGTGATCGCCGGTTTCGCCGGTGCGACCGCTGACGCCTTCACCCTCCTGGAAAGGCTCGAAAAGAAGCTGGAGCAGTATCCGGGCCAGCTTATGCGCGCCGCTGTCGAACTCGCCAAGGACTGGCGTACCGACCGTTACCTGCGCAATCTCGAAGCCATGATGCTGGTCGCCGACAAGTCGGTGACGCTTGCCATCACCGGCAACGGCGACGTGCTGGAACCCGAACATGGCGTCATGGCCATTGGTTCGGGGGGCAATTTCGCACTTGCCGCAGCTCTGGCGCTGGCCGACACTGATAAGTCCGCTGAAGAGATCGCCCGCCGCGCGCTCGATATCGCGGCCGACATTTGCGTCTATACGAACCACAACGTCATCGTGGAAACACTGGATGCGGAATGACTGACTATGCCTTCCGTGCTGTCACTGTGGCTGACCTGCCGCTTCTGGCTGCATGGCTGGAGCGCCCGCATGTTCGCCGCTGGTGGGGTGACCACGGAGAAGCATTGGTTTCGATCGAGAAACATCTGCGTGATGCGGCCGTCGAACCCTACATGGTGATGCTGGACGGCCGGGATTTCGCCTATATTCAGGTGGCGGATCTCGACATGGAAGATGACGCCGCGCTGGATGGCCAGCCTGAAGGCACCTGCGGCATCGATCAGTTCATCGGCGTCGAAACGCTCTTGGGAAAAGGTCACGGCCCGGCCTTTATGGCCCGCTTCTGCCAGGAGCTTTTCGAAAGGGGAAAAAACCGCGTGCTGGTCGACCCGCATCCGGACAACATTTTCGCAATCAGAGCCTATACCAAGGCAGGCTTTCAAAGACTTGGCGAAACAAATACGAATTACGGCCGGGCACTCCTCATGGCCCTGGACCGCCAGGAGAATGACAGACAATGACCACCTTTTCTCCCCGCGAGATCGTTTCCGAGCTCGACCGCTACATCATCGGCCAGCATGAGGCCAAGCGCGCCGTGGCGATTGCGTTGCGCAACCGCTGGCGCCGTCATCAGCTCGATCCGAGCCTGCGTGACGAGGTCATGCCGAAGAATATTCTGATGATTGGCCCGACCGGCGTCGGCAAGACGGAAATCTCCCGTCGCCTCGCCAAGCTCGCCGGCGCGCCTTTCATCAAGGTCGAGGCGACGAAGTTCACCGAAGTCGGTTATGTCGGCCGCGATG
Organism: Rhizobium sp. P1_E6; assembly: GCF_056405875.1. Taxonomy (NCBI): domain Bacteria; kingdom Pseudomonadati; phylum Pseudomonadota; class Alphaproteobacteria; order Hyphomicrobiales; family Rhizobiaceae; genus Rhizobium; species Rhizobium sp. P1_E6. Next base: position 38,493 of record NZ_JBFUBG010000051.1, read on the forward strand.
TCGAGCAGATCATCCGCGATCTCGTCGAGGTCGGCATCGGCCTGGTGCGCGAAAAGAAGCGGACGGAAGTCCAGGCCAAGGCCCATATGAGTGCCGAAGAGCGCGTTCTCGATGCGCTGGTCGGTGCGACGGCCTCGCCCGCTACACGTGAAAGCTTCCGCAAGAAGCTGCGCAACGGCGAACTCGACGACAAGGAAATCGATATCGAAGTGGCCGATACCGGCTCCGGCATGGGCGGTTTCGATATCCCCGGCATGCCGGGCGCCAATATCGGCGTACTGAACCTGTCGGAAATGTTCGGCAAGGCGATGGGCGGCCGCACCAAGAAGGTGCGCACCACGGTCAAGGCCTCCTACACCGACCTGGTCCGCGACGAGTCCGACAAGCTGATCGACAATGAAGTCATTCAGCGCGAGGCCGTTCGTTCGGTCGAGAATGACGGCATCGTCTTCCTCGATGAAATCGACAAGATTGCTGCTCGCGACGGCGGCGCCGGCGCCGGCGTTTCCCGCGAAGGTGTCCAGCGCGACCTGCTGCCGCTCGTCGAAGGTACGACGGTTTCGACCAAGTATGGCCCGGTGAAGACGGACCACATCCTCTTCATCGCTTCCGGCGCCTTCCATGTTTCCAAGCCGTCGGACCTGCTGCCCGAACTGCAGGGCCGCCTGCCGATCCGCGTCGAGCTTCGTCCGCTGAACAAGGAAGACTTCCGCCGCATCCTGACGGAAACCGAGGCAAGTCTCATTCGCCAGTACAAGGCGCTGATGGAAACCGAAAGCCTGACGCTCGATTTCACCGATGACGCGATCGACGCTCTCGCCGATGTCGCCGTCCATCTGAATTCCTCCGTCGAAAATATCGGCGCGCGCCGTCTGCAGACGGTCATGGAGAGGGTGCTGGACGATATCTCCTACAATGCCCCCGATCGCGCCGGGACCGATGTGAAGATCGATGCCGCTTATGTGCGCGAGCATGTCGGCGACCTCGCACAGAACACCGATCTCTCGCGCTTCATCCTGTGATCGGAAAACACCGTTTTCTGCCTTTGCGCAGATAATGCCGAAACTTTGACAATCTGAACTCTCGACAGCGGGCCTTTTACTTTCTAGTGAAAGGCCCGTTTTGTTTTTTTGTACCGGCTTTATTCGGACAAGATTCTGGTCCAGTCAGCCGCTTCACAAAGACGACAGGGAAAGACGGGAAAGCAGATCGTGCGACGCCTTTTGACAAGCCTTGTGATTGCCATGACCATCGCGGGCTCGGTTCCTGCGCTTGCAGCGCAGGTCGTTCCGCCCGGCAACCGTCATGCCGAGCAGCCGGATATTCCAGGCGCATCGGTCCGCCGCACCAAGGGCACCAAGACGACGTTCGATCTCAAATATGAGAAGGTCTACGACCTCCTGTCGACCGACCGTGAGCTTATGGGCAAGCTCAAGAAGGTCTCGAACGCTTACGGCATCAACCCGATCCATGTGATCGGCGCTATCGTTGGCGAACATACCTATAATGTCGATGCCTATGACCGCCTTCAGGCCTATTATGTGAAGGCCGCCTCCTATGCCGGCGAGAGCTTCCGTTTCGCCTATGATGGTGAGAGCGTCGATGAATTCGTCGACCGGCCACAATTTGCCGCCTGCAATGGCAAGAGCGATTCATACACGCTCTGGAGTTGCCGCGAGGACGTTTGGGAAAGCGATTTCCGTGGCAAGACCGTAGGGGGCAAGAGTTTCCCGAACAACCGTTTCAGTGCGGTCTTCTTTCAGCCTTTCTATGCCGGCCAGACGTTCGGTCTCGGTCAGGTCAACCCGCTGACGGCGCTGATGCTGTCCGATCTGGTATCCCGCGTTTCCGGCTATCCGAAGCTGAACGAGAAGAATGCCGGCTCGGTCTACAAGGCAATCATGGACCCCGATATCTCGCTCGCCTTCGTTGCCGCCTCGATCCGCAGATCGATCGACGATTACAAGGAGATTGCCGGCGTGGATATCTCTGGCAATCCGGGGGTTACGGCGACGCTTTATAATGTCGGCAATTCCCGCCAGCGTGCCGCAGCCCTTGCCGCCAAGAATCGCTCCTCCGGCACGACGGTGTGGCCGGAAGAGAATTATTACGGCTGGCTGATCAACGACAAACTGGACGAGCTGAAGGGCCTGCTCTAACCTTGAGGCCTGCCGGGAAGACGATATCTCCCGTGAAAGGCTATGCTCATGGACATGCGTCCGGACCCCTTTGTTCCGCCGGCACCGCTGCCGCGTACCGTTCCGCCGTCGCGGCTCGAAATCATCAGGACGATTTTCCGCAATCCGCTCGAGCTCTGGGGCGAGCCATCCTATACGCTGCCCTGGATCCACACCAGTTTCTTCGGTCAGAGAACGCTGATCGTCAACGATCCCGGCCTCATCAAACATGTGCTGGTCGATAACGCCAATAATTACCGCATGTCTGATATCCGGCAGCTCGTGCTGCGCCCGATCCTTCGCGACGGGCTTCTGACTGCTGAAGGCCCCGTCTGGAAACGCTCGCGCAAGGCCGTCGCCCCCGTCTTCACGCCCCGCCATGCCAAGGGCTTCGCCGGGCAGATGCTGCGCCAGTCGGAAGACTACGCCCGCAAATATGCCGATGTGGGCGAGTCCGGCACGATTTTCGATATCAGCACCGACATGACGGAACTGACCTTCGCCATTCTCGCAGATACGTTGTTTTCCGGTGAGATCGTCACATCCAGCGGCCATTTCGCCGACGATGTCAACCAACTGCTGCACCGCATGGGCCGTGTTGATCCGATGGACTTGCTGCGTGCGCCCTCCTGGGTTCCACGTGTGACACGCATCGGCGGCCAGAAAGTGCTGGAGAAATTCCGCGCCATCGTGCGCAATACCATGGATATGCGGCTTGCCAAGATGAAGGCCGACCGCAGCAAGGCGCCGAACGATTTTCTCACCCTGCTCCTGGAGCAGGCCGGGCCGGATGGACTGACGAAGGAAGAGATCGAGGACAATATCCTGACCTTCATCGGTGCCGGCCACGAGACGACCGCTCGTGCGCTCGCCTGGACGCTCTATTGCGTCTCCAATAGCCCGCATATCCGCGAGGCGATGGAAGAGGAGATCGATAGAGTGCTCGCGTCAGGCGCAGAACCGGTCGAATGGCCGGATCTGCTGCCGCACACCCACGCTGCCTTTGAGGAGGCTTTGCGGCTCTATCCGCCAGCCCCGTCGATCAATCGCGCCGCAATAGCGGATGATTCCTGGACAAGCCCCAAGGGAGAACGCGTCGAGATCGAGGCCGAAGTCACCGTGCTCGTCATGCCCTGGACGCTGCATCGGCATGAGCTCCATTGGGATCGGCCGCGCGCCTACATGCCGGAACGCTTCCTGCCGGAAAACCGTGCTTCCATAGGCCGTTTTCAGTTCCTGCCCTTCGGCGCCGGCCCGCGCGTCTGCATCGGTGCCTCCTTTGCGCTTCAGGAGGCGGTTATCGCGCTGGCGGTCCTGATGCAGCACCACCGTTTCGATTCGACCGATCAGACGAATCCCTGGCCGGTGCAGAAGCTGACGACGCAGCCGCAAAATGGTCTTCCGATGCGCGTGAGCCACCGGACTGTTTCCAAGCCTGCATAAATCTTTCGAATTGTTGCTGAATTGACTGTGAATGAAAGCCGGGCAAAGTGACAGCATGAAAAAGCTGCCACTGCAAGGGAGACACCGCATGAGCCGCATTGAAAAGAATGGTCTCTTCATCGAAGCCGTCCTCCATGATTTCCTCGTGAAGGAGGCGTTGCCGGGCCTCGAAATCGATGCGGACAAGTTCTTCGCCGATTTCTCGGCGATCGTGCATGATCTCGCGCCGAAGAACCGCGCGCTGCTTTTGAAACGCGATCAGCTGCAGGCAAAGATCGACGACTGGTATCGCCAGAACGGCGCACCGACGGATATGGACGCCTATCAGTCCTTCCTGAAAGAGATCGGCTATCTCCTGCCCGAGGGGCCGGATTTTCAGGTTTCGACTGCCAATGTCGATGCCGAGATCGCCTCTCTTGCCGGCCCACAGCTCGTCGTTCCCGTCATGAACGCCCGCTACGCATTGAATGCCGCCAATGCTCGCTGGGGTTCGCTGTATGATGCGCTCTATGGCACCGATGCCATCCCGGAAACGGACGGTGCCGAAAAGGGCAGGGGCTACAACCCCAAGCGCGGCGAAAGGGTCATCGCCTGGGTGCGCAATTTCCTCGATTCCGCCGTTCCCTTCGATGACGGCTCCTGGAAGAATGTCGGCTCCCTCGCCGTCAAGAACGGTGCTCTGGCGATTGCTGCCGTCGATGGCAAAGCTCTCGCCTTGAAGGATATCGGGCATTTCGCCGGCTATCGCGGCGATGCGAACGCGCCGACCCATATTCTCCTGAAGAATAACGGCATCCATATCGAAATCGTGCTCGATGCCTCGACCCCGATCGGCAACACCGATCCGGCTCATATTTCCGACGTCTGGCTGGAATCGGCCATCACCACGATCATGGACTGCGAAGATTCCATCGCAGCTGTCGATGCCGAGGACAAGGTCGTCGTCTACCGCAACTGGCTCGGCCTGATGAAGGGCGACCTGCAGGAGCAAGTGGCCAAGGCCGGTTCGACATTCGTTCGCAAGCTCAATCCGGATATTGCTTACACGGCGCCCGGCGGGCAGGAGTTCGAGCTGCATCGCCGCTCACTGATGTTGGTGCGCAATGTCGGCCACCTCATGACCAATCCGGCGATCGTCGATCGCGACGGCAACGAGGTTCCGGAAGGCATCATGGATGCCGTGATCACTGGCCTGGTTGCGCTCTACGACGTCGGTCCATCGGGACGCCGCAAGAATTCACGTGCCGGCTCCATGTATGTCGTCAAGCCGAAGATGCACGGCCCTGAAGAGGTGGCCTTCGCCGTCGAGATCTTCTCGCACGTCGAAGATGCCTTGGGCATGCCGCGCAATACCATCAAGATGGGTATCATGGACGAGGAACGCCGCACGACCGTCAATCTCAAGGAATGCATCCGTGCGGCCCGCGAGCGTGTCGTCTTCATCAATACCGGCTTCCTCGATCGCACCGGCGATGAAATCCATACTTCGATGGAAGCCGGACCGATGATCCGCAAGGGCGACATGAAACAGGCCGCCTGGATTGCCGCCTACGAAAACTGGAACGTCGATATCGGTCTCGAATGCGGCCTCTCCGGTCACGCGCAGATCGGCAAGGGCATGTGGGCCATGCCGGATCTTATGGCCGCCATGCTGGAACAGAAGATCGCCCATCCGAAGGCTGGCGCCAACACCGCCTGGGTGCCGTCGCCGACGGCCGCCACTCTGCATGCTACGCATTATCACCAGATCAATGTCGCCAAGGTGCAGGAAGGCTTGAAGGATCGCACCCGCGCCAAGCTCTCCGATATTCTTTCGGTGCCGGTCGTTGTACGGCCGAACTGGACGCCGGAAGAAATCCAGCGCGAACTCGACAACAATGCCCAGGGCATTCTGGGTTACGTCGTGCGTTGGGTCGACCAGGGCATCGGTTGCTCCAAGGTGCCTGACATCAACAATGTCGGCCTCATGGAGGACCGTGCGACTTTACGCATTTCGGCCCAGCACATGTCGAACTGGCTGCACCACAAGGTCGTCACGCAGGAGCAGATCGTCGAAACGATGAAACGTATGGCCGCCGTCGTCGACCAGCAGAATGCCGGCGATTCGGCCTACATCCGGATGGCCGGAAATTTCGATGGTTCGATCGCCTTCCAGGCAGCGCTTGATCTGGTCCTGAAGGGCAGGGAACAGCCGAACGGCTACACCGAGCCGGTCCTGCATCGCCGCCGCATCGAGCTCAAGGCAAAGCAGACTGCTTGAGCCAGAGCATGCCAGATACAAAAAGGCCGCCGGGCTCAAAAGTCCGGCGGCCTTTTTTATACCGAATTCAGCTTTTAGCTTACTGGATAACGATGACCTTGGAAGTGGTCTTGCCCGGACGGACGCGGCTGTAGAGATCGATCACGTCCTGGTTCATCAGGCG